>JAJRVO010000627.1 GCA_024277275.1 Chloroflexota bacterium | reverse complement strand
CCAAATCCCAGCGGCTTTTCAGTTTCTCCAGTTCATTCTCCCGGCCAACCATTTTGCCCCGAGAAATACGGTCCAATAAAACTTTGGGGTCGGTGGAAGACTCAGGGGTCGAGGATTCCGTCTTGGTAACATCGGCAGGTGACTGGGCAGTACCCAACCGAAGCCGAGTTAAGATGGGGGCCAAATCCTGTCGCACTTCTGTGGCAACACTATATCGCTCGTCAGGACTTTTGGATAATAACTTTAGAATAACGCTTTGCGCATCATCTGGAATAGCAGGGTTATAGTGCTGTGGAGGCACAACCGGGGCGTGAATGTGTTGAGAAATAACGGTTAAGGGATCATCGCCGGAAAATGGGCGCCGTCCGGTCAGTAATTCATACATGATTACGCCAACGGCATACAGGTCTACCCGGTGATCGCCCGTTTCGCCCAGAGCCAACTCCGGGGCCAGGTAGGCAGCCGTACCGGCCACCAGCCCATCCTGAGTAAGCCGGGATTGTCCCTCAATCCGAGCCAGGCCAAAATCCATCACTTTAACCTGCTTTTCCGGGGTAATCATCACATTTTCCGGTTTGAGATCCCGATGAATTACGTGATGGGTGTGGGAGTATTCCAGGGCGGCCAGGATGCCATCGACAATAGGCAAAGATTCCTGAATGGGCATTAAATTTGGTGCATAATTGTTATCAAGCTCCCACAAATCCTTGCCGGGGATGTACTCTATAACCAGGTAAGGGCGACCCTGTTCTTCGGCGTAGTCGTACAAGGTGATAATGTTGGGGTGGTTGAGCCGGGCCACAGAGCGAGCTTCTCCCCGAAAACGGGCCAGCTTACCCTGATCCATACTTACCCCGGTCAAGAGGAGCTTAATGGCTACAGTGCGCTTCAGTTGTTCATCTTCCGCCCTGTAAATAACACCTGCCCCTCCTTCGCCAAGTTGTTCTTGCAGGCGATAGCGCTCATTCAGAAGCGTCCCAACGGTAATGGGTTTAGGTTTTACGTGGCGTCGAAACATAGTAACTACCTGTCGGCAACGTGAACAATAGTCATCAATAATCACATTTTGTGGCTTTCTGGGATATTGTCAATTTTTGAGGTCGGTTTTGGCACTTTTTGGAAAATGAGCGACAATTAAAATGACGCTCATTTTGTTTTAACCTAATTCTATCATGCTTCTAATAAATGTGGGGTATACTGTAACCGTTTAGAAAAAGTTTACATCACAATCAAAGATTTGCTGATGCATAATGCGTAATTGGTAAGGGTTTTACGCATTACGCATTATCCGTTACGACAGGTTTTGCAATAGATTTTGGGTAACTACCTAGCTATGCCAACTTAGATGTTGAGTATGGCGGTAATTAGTAAATGGTAATTGGTAATTTGGCCCAATCACTTAAGTGAAACGGCTTACTAATAACCAATTACCCGTACTAAAGCGCCGTATTTGGCTTAAAGGTAGGCAGTTACGATTTTGGAATGATTTAAGTTTTTGAACCGCCTTGTGGAGAGCGCTAATGCGTTGGTCAATAAAAGTTGGACAATTATTCGGCATCGATTTAAAAGTACACCTTACCTTTGCGCTGATTTTGGCATGGGGGGCCGTTAATTATGGCGGCAGCGCCGGCCCGCTGTATGGCGTAATTGTTGTAATGGCCCTTTTTACGCTGGTAGTGCTTCATGAACTGGGGCATAGCCTGGCGGCGATGTGGTACGGCATCCCGGTAAAAGATATTACCCTTTTGCCAATTGGCGGCGTGGCTCGTTTGGAACGTATGCCGGAAAAACCGATGCAGGAGTTGGTCATTGCCCTGGCCGGACCCGCCGTAAACGTTGTTTTGGCCGGAATACTTTTGCCGGTTGTGCTAGGCATAACGGCAACTCAATCCACACTGTCCTTGATGAGGCTGACCACGGAACCCGGGATATTAGGGTTGTCGACATTTCTACTTCTGGCTAATATTTCCCTGGTGGTCTTTAATATGATACCGGCTTTTCCGCTGGATGGAGGGCGGGTTTTTAGAGCCTTAATCGGTTTCTTTACAAACCATCAAAAAGCCACGCAAATTGCGGTAAATGTTGGTCGCGTTTTATCTATAGGGTTAGGTCTGTTTGGTATTGTTACCGGCCAAATATTTATGGCTTTTATTGCCTTTTTCATCTTTATTGCCGGTAGCCAGGAAGGCCAAGCCGTGGCGGCGCGCAGTATCTTGCGCGACATTCAAGCCAGACAGGCAATGAGCGCCCACAACGTTGCGCTCTCATCTGATGCTACGGTAGGACAGGCAGCCTCGATGATGCTGCGCAGCCCGCAGCCAAACTTTGCGGTGCTAGACCCCATCAGCGGTCAATTTTTGGGTGTAGCCACCAGTCGCGGCGTGTCTCAAGCTATGCAAAGCGGGCAATGGCACACCCGCATCACCGAGATTATGCACCACGCCGGAAACATCCCCAAAATTGCTTTAACCTCGTCCTTAGACGAGGCCCAGGATAAGTTGAGCGGAGCCTCAAGCCAGGTTTTGGCTGTATACGACGGTTTGCACTTTAAGGGCTTGCTCACAACCGGCGATATCTACCGCACCTTTCAGTTCCTCTCTCAAGGGCGACGCCCTGTTCAACGACCAACTATGTAAGCATATAGTTGTTGTTTTTGCCCACCCCAAAACGTTAACCCTTTTTTGACAAATACTTTATATATTGGTATAGTTTCCGCCGTTAATTATTTAATGTTAAATATTTTTATTACAAATATTTAGTGACACTAAATATTTGCATTATAATTTGGCTCTAATCAATGCTTATTCCCCAATCCAAAGAAGAACGAATTAAAAGAATTCACGATACCTTCATGTTGGTGATGCGGATTTCCAAGCGATGGCTTGTCCAGCGGCTACAATCTTTTGGCCTGACCTTTCCCCAATTTACTACGTTAGCCACCCTAGTGGCCCACAAACAAGCCTGCACCATGAGCGACCTGACCAATGTCACCTTTCACGACCCGCCAACAATGACGGGAATCATTGACCGGCTGGTGAAGATGAACCTGGTACAACGCACCCGCAGCAAAACAGATCGCCGGGTGGTGCTGGTCCAGGCAGCCCCAACCGGTATCGATCTGGTAGACCAGATTAAAGAAGACGTACAAGAGGTTTTAATTGGCTATGCAGCCCTTACCGATGACGAACTGGCTTCACTTGAACGACTATTAGGGCATCTTTTACGGATGCACCTGGGGCAATTTATGTCGTTACCAAATGCCGATTTGGATGCTAAAATTGAAGAATTGGAGAACTTTATCAGCGATCCAATTTGCTATATGAAATTAGTGAATGAAAAGGCTATCTAACCATATAGCGCAACTTTTGGTAAAAGAACTACGTATAGCATATGTTCCAAGTAAGACCCCGCTTCTCCGGCTCTCTGCTAACCGGCTATACCATAGCTATACAAACCACATTAAGAACAGCCTTAACAACCAATTCGGAGGATTTTTGCTGTGAAAAAACTTTTAATTATCCCTTTTATTCTGCTACTTGGAGCGACCGTGTTCATTTCCGCGTGCGCCGCGCCAAGCAATGAAGAATCTGTGGCGCAAGCGGCCCCGCCGGAAGAAAAAGAAGAGATTGCCGTTCCGGTTTAAATTGCCCTGGTAGAAACCGGCGATATCGCCCTGGTTCTCTCCTACTCAGGCAGTCTTCAACCCAAGAATGACGTCAACATTGTGCCCGGCGCTGCCGGTCGCGTTGCGTCGGTGTTGGTAGAGGTCGGCGATGAAGTTAAAACCGGCGACACGATTGCTGTTGTTGAAGACGACACCTACCGCGTCCAAATAAAGCAGGCCGAAGCAGCCCTGACCTCAGCCAGGCTAAACCTGGCTAAAATGGAGTTAGGCTCTCGGCCAGAAGAGATTGCCGCCGCCCAGGCCGCCGTTGAGCTGGCCCGGGCCGCTTTAAACGACGTGGCCACCGTGGACGACAATGAACGCACCCAGGCCGCGGCCGCGCTGGCCCAGGCCGAATCCGCGCTGCGGTCGGCCCAAGCCGATTATGACAAAATTGCCTGGGCCGGCGACGTCGGCTCAACGCCCCAGGCCGCGGCTTTGCAGCAAGCCACCATTGCCTACGAAACCGCCCTGGCCGCCTACAATCTTGGCACAAACCCCAGCGACTCGCAACTGGCCCCGCTGATGCTCCAACTGGCCCAGGCCGAAGTTAATTTGGCGCTGAGGATAGAACCTTTCCGCCAGGTTGATTTTGAAATGGCGCGCATCGGTATTCAACAGGCTGAAGCGGCCCTGGAACTGGCTAACCTTCAATTAGACGAAACTACAATTCAAGCGCCCTTTGATGGCGTCATCGCCGAACTCCACATCACCAAAGGCAGCAGAGTCGGCCCTCAAGCGCCAATCGCCTTGTTAATCTCCCAAGAGCTTGAAGCCCAGGTTGAGGTGCAAGAGAGTCGCATCGGCCAAGTCGAAACAGGCCAAAACGCCTCTCTAAACATAACCGCTTATCCCGGCCAGGATTTTCCGGGCGTGGTGACCAGCATTGCCCCCGTTGCCAACAAAAACACGCGCACGTTTGCCGTCGCCGTAACCCCAACCGATGGTTCAGGCTTTTTGCGCAGCGGCATGTTTGCCGATGTGTCCATTTTGGCCCAGGAAAACCAGAACACAATTCTGGCTCCCCGCACCGCAATTATTCAGGGCGAGCAGCCCAGCGTTTACGTGGTTAACGACGACAACACGGTTGAGCAGCGCGACATAACAACCGGCCTGTTCGATAACCAACGCACCGAAATCTTGTCGGGCCTCAAAGCCGGCGACGCCGTTGTTATTGCCGGTCAACCCAACCTGATAGACGGGGCCAAGGTTGAAGTTTCCAACGATCCCCGCGTAGCAGAGTAACCAGTAATCAGTGAATAGTAATCAGTAATCAGTTGTTAGTTTGTCACTGTTTACTGATTACTGATTACTGACTACCGATTACTGATAACCGCTTCCCAGAAAGGACAAACAATTTATGGGACTTACACGATTATCCCTCCGCAGACCCCTGACAATGTTAATGATTATTCTGGCCCTGCTGATTATGGGCTGGCAGGGGTACAACCGCCTGCTGCTCGACCGCTTTCCGGCGGTTGACTTTCCCTTTGTTACGATCACCGTTTTCTTTCCGGGCGCATCGCCGGAAGACGTTGAAGATTTAGTCATCAAACCCATCGAAGACGCCGTCTCAACCATTTCCGGCATCGACGAACTGAACTCCACCTCCGTAGAGGGCCTGGGTACGGTGATAATTGCCTTTGTAGAAGGCACCGACGGCAACAACGCCGCCATCGACGTAGAACGCCAGGTTGCAGCCATCCGCAACCGGCTACCGGACGAAGCCGAAGACCCGGTTGTCGGCAAATTTGACCTCAACGCCATCCCCGTTTTGATTATGACCTTGAGCGGACCGCAAAACCAGGAAACCTTGTTCGACCTGGCTGACGATGTGATAAAAAACCGCCTGCAAACCGTACCCGGCGTAGCCTCGGTGGGCATTGCCGGCGGGCGCGAGCGAGAGATACAAATCCTGGTCGACCCGGCTAAATTGGCCGCTTTTGGTCTAACCTTAAACGACGTCCAGCGAAAGCTATCAGAAAACAACCTCACGTTTCCGGCCGGCTCCATTGAAGAGGGTCGCCAAAAAATAGCCGTGCGCTCGGTAGGCGAGTTTACCAGCCTGGAACAAATTGAAAACGTGGTCATCAAAGAAGGCGATGGCGGCGGTAATAACAATGGAGGCCCGCCAGAGTCCGGCCCTGGCGGGAGCGGCAAAGTTTTTTTGCACGATGTTGCTACGGTGCAACCGGGCTTAAAAGATAGAGACAGCATCCTGCGTTACAATGGCCGGGATGCGGTCAGTATCAGCGTAGTTAAATCCAGCGACGCCAACACCGTTGAAGTGGTCGACGACCTTCGGAAAGCCATTGAAGAAATCAACCAGGAGACGCCCCCCGGAGCAGAGTTGAACATTGTTGTTGACACCTCCGAGTTTATTAGAGAATCGGTGGACGCCGTGCTGGAAGACCTGGTTCTGGCCGTAATCATCACCGGCTTGATCATTTTGGTCTTTCTGCACACCATTCGCAGCACTTTTATTGTGATGCTGGCTGTGCCGTCTTCTATCATCTTTACCTTTTTGGTGATGTGGATGCTGGGTTTTAGTTTGAACCAGTTAACTCTGATGGCCCTGACCCTGGTAATCGGCATTTTGGTTGACGACTCAATTGTGGTGATTGAAAATATTGAGCGTCACCTGGAAATGGGCAAACCGCCCAAAGAAGCCGCCCTGGATGGGCGTAGAGAGATTGGTCTGGCTGCAATCACCATTACCCTGGTCGACGTGGTGGTTTACCTGCCGGTTGCTTTTACCTCCGGCATTGTGGGGCAATTCTTTTACTCCTACGGGGTAACGGTGGCGGTAGCGGCCCTGGCCTCGCTCTTTGTGGCCTTTACTTTAACCCCCATGCTATCGGGGCTATGGATGAAAGACCGCAGCAAACCCGAGACCCCGCCACGCGGGTTACGGAAATTTTTTGGCGCTGTCTTCCGTCCCGTGGGCTGGATCTGGAGTGGTTTTGTTTACGTATTTGAATCAACATTTGACCTGCTGGCCCGGCTTTATGGGGCTACGCTGCGCTTTTTCCTGCACAACTGGTTTACCCAAATATTGGCGGTTGTAATAGCGATAGTAGCGTTAGGCGGCGGGTTTTATCTGGTTGTCGGCGGCTTTGTCGGCACCGAGTTCTTCCCCCAGGAAGATGATGGGCAAATTCGGCTGACCATAGAGATGCCGGCCGGCACTAACCTGGACGCCACCAACCGGGTAGCCCGCCAGGTTGAGAACATCATCCTGAGCGAGGTTCGCGAGCTATCAGCCATTCAAACCCAGGTGGGGACCAGCGGCGGCGGCGGCGGCCCTCCCGGTAGCGGCGGCGGTAGAGCCTCTAACGGGGCCACCATTAATCTGGTTCTGGTAGACAAACAAGACCGTGAGCGCGACACCACCGAAGTAATTGACGCTCTGCGTCCAAAATTTACAAAAATCCCGGAAGCGGCCATCTCTATGGTCCTAAACTCTGGCGGTGGCGGCGGCGGTGGCGGCAGCCCCATACAAGTTAGACTTTTTGGCAGCGACCCTAACATATTAATTGACCTGGCCAACGAAGTTGAAACCGTTATGCTCGCTGTACCCGGCACTGCCGACATAAAAAACACCGACGCCGCCCGCTCACCTGAAACCCGTCTCATTGTAGATAGAGCCAGCGCCGCCGATTTTGGGCTACCCCCGGCGCAAGTGGCAACTGCATTGCGTACTGCGCTCAGTGGAGGCCAGGTTGGTAAATACGACCCCAAAGACGGCAGTAACGAGATAGATATCACCGTCCGGGCTGCCGAAGCGTCCCGCGAAGATTTAACCCAACTTTTGCAAATGCCGGTAAAGTACGTCAATGGTCAGGCCATTGCCTTT
>JAJRVO010000626.1 GCA_024277275.1 Chloroflexota bacterium | reverse complement strand
GTTGCGGTTTTTTGTCTGTGAGAAATTGGTTTCATTGTCTCGTGATGCGTGAATTTATTGTAGCACAGTTGTCACAATTTTGATGGATAGATGACGGTTACGTGTCAGATTATAAGCTGACGGCAAACCGTCGCTTAACCGGCTACTTAAAAACGCCCATCAAAATGAGAACCCCGCCTGAAACAACGCCCGCACCGCCAATCAAACTGAATATAGTTCCTATCCAGGCAAAGATATCAGCCTCTCCACGCTGGTCGGTCAGGTAGGTTTGGCGGTTGCCGCCATAAATAAATCATTGATTGCCTTCTACCGGCACGGGCACAAATAGCGGATTGCCCTGTCTGGCTACAATAAGCTCTACGTAGCTAAAATCCTCAAGATCGGCGTCAAAAAAGTATACCGCCTCCATTGAGCCGGTTCGAGAGTCAATGCTCTCTATCTCAAAACCACTGCTGGTAACCATCTTGTTGTGTTCTGGGATGCTGAGGGTAAGTTGCAGGCTCAACTGCTCCAGGAACAACTCGGCCTCTGTGTCTAGCGGTAGATTGGATGGCAACTGGCGCAGGCTGATCTGCATTCCGGCGCTAAGGTTGGGGCTGTCTGGCGATGCCGGGCTAACCCGGATGGGCGCTAATTCAAAAGAAATTGGCTGGTTTTGGTACTGAACCGTAACTTGTAAAACGGACCAGGCCTGGGCTGTGGCTGTAGCCGCAACAATGGCCGCCGGATCAATGACCGGCGAAGGGGGTAAGATAGGCGCAATATTGCCAATCTCGCTGACTTCCAGCAAAAATTCTCGACGCGGCTGCCTGCTCTCCTTGTCGTAAAGAAAGATTTCTGATTTTAGGAGCGCGCCGGTTTGGTCATCAATCCAGAGCGTGCCGTGCAAATTTGTAACTGCGTCAACCTGGTCCCCAAAGGTTTCGGCCAGTTCTGCGGTTACATACTCTAACTCGTAGCGGGTAACGGGGCGGTTTTGAATAGTTTCTTTACCGGCCTCTGTGGGTACGGCCCCAAATTGGGGGAGCAATTGCATAACATTCTCAATCCGATTTAACTCTGCCGGAAAGCTATCGCCGGTTTGTTGAGCCTCTGCCGGGGTCGTTGCTCCCCGGTCAGTCCAGCCATCATACTGATTCTCAAACACATAGGTGTGACCATCAACAAAGTATATTTCGTTTTGTTGTCCGTCCGGGGTTAGGGTCAGGATGTAGGCATTGCCCTGAGGGTCATACTCTTTGATAGTAATCAGGGTAGAGAGATTGCCGGCCTGGTCTCTCACGGTACTGCGGTCTTCCAAACGATAACCGGGCAAGCGTTGCAACTTCTCGTAAGCCTCAAAAGCCAGGTAGTTGCCCTTGCCAATAACAGCTACGCCTGTAGCCAAAACTCGACCCTTCCGGTTGAGGTCTTGCAGCCGGTTTAGGGGACCGCAGGCTAACAAGAGCAAGGCTATGATAATGGCAATTGTAATTGCATGTGGGTTTTGCGCCCGTGAGGTTACGCTCATAAATTTGGCACGCTTTGCTTGGAACTGATTGTGTCATTTTTGACCATAATTATCTGAGATTTTACTCTGACCGGTGGCAAAGCACAAAAAAATTAAAAACAGTTGTCTATGTTTGGGGAAATGGATATACTAAGCATATTATGTTATAAATTACTAAGGGGGCATAAATGAGAGGCGATGGAATAACTCTACAGATTTCTGATATTCATTCAAAAATTGTACTGGATCAATTTTTAATCGACGCCCAGCTCAAAATTGTTGGCGCTTTGGATGCCAACTTAAATAACGAGATTTATAACTATGTTACTATGACTGAGGCGGTATCCACACCGTGGCATCAAACCAACCCAATCAAGCAAATTGACTTTGCCGAAGGTTTTTTGAAAATTACGGAGATTCTGATGGTTTATCCCATAGACCAAAAACCGCAAAAGCGAATCCAGCTTATGCCACATTCAGAGCGTGTCATCTTTTATATGGAACGTTTTGTCATTCGGGCTAATCTAAGTGTGGGGGCAGAGATGCTGCTATCCGGGGTGTTAGAATCGTTGGATAAGCGCTTTCTGGCTATTACGGATGTTTCGGTATTTCCAATGTTTCCGGCCAGAGCCGCTTTACCGGAAAATATGCCTATTGCCCTTTTAAATCGCGCTAAAATATCGCACTACCACGCGGCTTAGACGGTTCCGAAATTTAAATCATCCCAAAACTTGTCGTAAATTCACGCATTTTGGGATAATTATTTTTTCGGAACTGCTTAATGAGCCGTGTCATTTTATTATCGACTGCGCGTCACGTCAACCCGGCTGCAAAAGGTAATTACCGGACATTTGCTACACCACGGCGACGTAGGCGTGCAGAGATTTTGCCCCATACTGACTAACAGGCCGTTATACTCAATCCAATATTCTTGGGGCAGTTTCTCGCGTAGAGCAAACTCAGTTTTTTCCGGGTTTTTGGTTTGAATATATCCCCAGCGATTAGAAATGCGGTGGACGTGGATATCAACGCAGATACCGGGTTTATTAAAACCGGCGGTAACAACCAGGTTGGCCGTTTTTCGCCCAACTCCCGGTAATTTGAGCAATTCGTCCAAATCATCGGGGACATCGCCATTGTAATCATCGATGAGTTTTTGCGAAATGGCCACAATACTCCTGGCTTTATTGCGATAAAAGCCCGCCGGATAAATAACTTTTTCTATCTGTTCCGGCGCGTGGCGGATCATCTCGTAGGGCGTATCAGCCAGGGCAAAGAGCCGAGGCGCAACCTGAGCAGTCAAGGTGTCTTTGGTGCGCAGGCTAAGAATGGTAGCGATGAGAATCTGGTAAGGCCCCCACTCTCTTTTGTTAGCTTTATCATCAACCAAAGCAGGCGACCACGCCTTGACACTTTCCCGCAAAATTTCAATGACTTGGTGAATGTCGTTGTCTTTCATAATGGGCATATTTTAACATAATCAATTGTTAGTGCATAAGATAGCCCAAAAGAAAAAGATGAGCCAAATTGAAGCTCATCTTTTTCTTTTTACTCATTTAGCTTGTTCCCAAACTGAAGTTTGGGAACAAGCTAAAAAACTGGCTCTTCCCAAAAATTCAATTATTCATTGAGATGCAAAACAATCTCAGCGCCTTCAAACCCCGTGTTGTTGTGATATCCATCGCAGAAAGGTTTGTTAGCGGATTGCCCACAGCGGCACAAGGCGACGGCTTGGCCGGGTGTGGTTTGCTCATTACCGTCGGCATCCACATAAGTGGCGCTACCCGCAATAATATAGGGACCATTATTCAATCCTTTAATTTCTACTTTAGTCATTCTGGTTTATGCCTCCTATTTATTAAGAATTACTTGGATTAAAATTGGAACTTACTCTTTACATTACCGGAGAAATCATCTATACTTAATATAAATGGACCACAGTCCATTTATATTGATTAATTATAGCGGACCACAGTCCGTTTGTCAAGACACTTTATGAATTTCGATGAATTTGAGGTGATTCCACTACAAACACCAGATATAGATCCCGCACCCAAACGGGCTATGCGAGCGGATGCGGTTGCTAACCGTGAGTTAATTTTGTCCACGGCTCAACGGTTATTTGCCGAGTATGGCGTGGCAAACGTATGCATGGCCGCAATTGCCGAAGCAGCCGGGATTGGAAAAGGGACACTCTACAGAGGATTTGCCAATAAAGGCGAGCTTTGTCACGTTTTGATGGACGAGGACATGCGAATTTTTCAAAACGAAATGTTGCGGATGTTGAGGGATAAATATGACCAACCCGCCCTGTTCAAACTGGACGTTTTTTTAGATCAACTGGTCCATTTTATGGAGTTTCACGCGCCTTTGCTGCAAGAAGTTCAGGCGCAAGGGATTTTGCACGATGATGAGGCTACCCGACAATCTTCGCCTCAAATGTGGCAACCGTGGCTGCGCACCACCATTAGCATGTTGTTGCAGCAGGCTGAACTTAACGGCGAAGCCCACAACCTGGATATTCCTTATTTGATTGATGCCGTTTTAGCCCCGCTGAATGCTCGCCTTTTCATATACCAGCGAGAACAGCTTGGTATTGATTTAGAGCGAATCAGTAACGGTCTACGGCGATTGATCCTTGAGGGATGTGGTAATTGTCAGGGGTGAACGTATGAACGGAAGGGGTAAAAATGGGTTTTCTCGATTCACTGAAATCGTTGTTTAGGGCCAACCCTGATAACCAGTATGACAAGTATGGTCACTGGATTTATGCGCGCTGCCATCGCTGCGGTGAGGCAATCAAAACCCGGCTTGACTTGCGAAATGACTTGCATCCACGTGACGAGGGCGGCTATATAGTCCGTAAAACGTTGGTTGGCAACCAGCTTTGTTTTGAACGCATCAAGGTCACTCTGACCTTTGACGAGCAACGTCGTGTGGTTGAGCAAGAGGCGGTTCGGGGTAAATTGATTACGGCTGAAGAGTTTGAGACAACCAGTAGTCAGTAATCGGTAAACAGTAATCGGTAACGCCTGGTCACTGATAACTGATTACTGTTTACCGGATTTTGCTTAAAAGCTACTCAGAAATCCCCAAGATTGCTTGAATCTTGCGCAGCATTTCGTCGTTGCGGCCTTTGACAAAGTAGTCGGCGGCTCCTTTGTCAATGCACTTTTTGGCGGTTTCCACTTCGTCCCAGGCAGAGTTGGCAATAACCGGCAGGTCGGGGGACTCGGCTTTGATACGCTCCAGAAGTTCCAATCCGGCGTACCTGGACTCCTGATCATCAAAGTCGGGCATATTCAGGTCTAGTATAATCAGGTTAAATGGTTCATTCTCTTCAATGGCTTCTTGAAACAGTTGAAACGCTTCTATGTTACCACTGGCTGTTTCCACATCAAAACCTTCTCTAAACAGGGTCTTTTCGACACTGCGCAGAATATTTTGTTCGTCGTCTACCAACAAGATTTTTGGTTCTATATCCATGTTTAATCCGGCTCCGTGACCAAGATTCTAGCTTATTGCGCTTAAAGTGCTTTTAACTTCGCTTAGCAGGCTGATTTTGGTATAAGGTTTAGGCAATAAATTATGAATGCCTAATAACATTTGCTCTTTAGCGCGCTCAACCCGGGGGTTTGATGAAACAGCCATCGTTTTTGAAATAGCTCCCGCCGCCTTAATTTGTTTAAGGATATCCGCCGAGTCTTTATTAGCCAAAATGTCATCAATCAGGATAAGATCGTATTGATTGTAGTTGCCGGCGGCGTAACCCTGGCCGGAAGTAGTTGCTTTGTATCCAGCCTCTTCCAAAACCGCAGCGGCAAATTGTCGCCAGCTATCATCGTCGTCTATCAACAAAATTTTACCCTTGCCCGACTCGCCCTTCGCTTCGGCTTCTTTGCCGGTGTAAATGGGAACGCTGGCGGTAAACGTGGAGCCTTGCCCCGATGTGCCGGCAACCGAAATGTGTCCCCCAATTTGCTCCAAAATTAAACGACACGCCGGTAAGCCTAACCCCGAATGACCTTTGATGCCTTTGGTAGTGTGGAAGGTAATCCAGATATTATCCAGATCATCGTTGGCAATGCCGGGGCCGTTATCAGTTACCTCCACCTGCACAAAATCGCCGCCGGGGTCGGGGCGTAGAACCACGTTGATTTGCGGCTGCGGTTGCTCGGCTGTGGCTTCATAGGCATTTTTTAACAGGTTGACAAAAACGCGATTCAGTTGCACCGGGTCGGCCAAAACCAGCGGCGGGCTACCCTGGATACTCATAGTAACGGCGTTGGGCGCAAGGCCCAGGCTAACAACGGCATCTTTAACTACGTCGTCAATCATTGTGGCCCGGGGCGCTTGCTCGCGGGCGGGACCGATGAGGTCTTCTTTAACTTTTGTAATCAGGGTGGCGGCGTCCTCAATGATTTGCAGGTCTTCCAGCGTAGAGTCCAGACTAAGGCGTCGCTTAAGTTTTTTTAGCGGCAGGCTGGTGAGTTTTTCAACGGCGCCAATAAAGTTGGGATTGCTTTGTTGAATATCTGTCGCTTCTTGTAATACCAATTGAATCAGGGAATGGTCTTTGATTTCCTGCGAAATCTGACCCTTATTAAGGATGCCGGCGATGCCGGATATAAGCAATTGCACGTCATGGCGAATGCGCTCAACAGAGCCGCCGATGGGTTCGGCTTTGTTGCCAATCCAATGAATAGCATCGCCGGTGGCCGTAGCAATGGCCTGATAAGTTTTGGCTTGCAGCAATTCGGCGTGGGTTTCTTCTAACTCGCGGCGCTGGCGAGCGTTCTCAATGGCAATAGCCAGTTGATTGGCCATTGATTGCAGCGATGCGACATCTTCATCAGAAAAAGCTGCCGCCTCTATGCTTTGCACGGTCACGGCGCCAATTACTTTATTGCCAATTGCCAGCGGCAGGGCCATTTCTGACCGGGTTTCCGGCAGCACAGGGTTGGGATACCACACTTTCTCGGTGTCTACATCCAGCGAGATGCGGGCCTCGTTTAAAGAGGTGCAGGCCCCAATCATCGAGTTTCCGCCTACGGCCAGTTTGTGGTGGTTTTCCATCATAATTCGACCCGGCTGTCCTCGTCCGGCTCGTAAAACTGCAAACTCGCCTGCCTGGTCAATTAAGAAGACGCCGGAATAGTAAAAATTGTAGGCGTCGCAAATAATATCGACAGTTTTGGGCATCAACTCGTCGATATCCATTATTTGGGTGATGTTCTGGCTAACTTCAGCGGCGGCAGCCAGCAGATTGGCGCGGCGTAGCGCCTTTTCCAGAGTTACGTTTGCTTCTATCTGGGCTTGGTCCATATTATCATTCCTCTATGTTTGTTAGTAAAATAATTGTGTTTTCTAATAATATTATAAGCCGGGTATTTTGTAAAAATTGCTTGCAAAAGTACGGCGAATTTAGCAAGCTACATAGCTTGCATGTCATTATTTGGCCGATAAACAGGAACGTGGAGAGTAAAGGTTGACCCTATACCCACCTCGCTGGCAACGCTGATTTTGCCGCCCATACGCTCCATTGTTTGTAAACAAGCCGGTAGCCCTAGCCCCGTCCCGCCTTTTTTGGCTTTGCTGGTGTGGAAGGTCAACCAGATTTTGGTTAATTCATCTTCCGGGATACCGGAGCCGTTGTCGGCAATGTCAACCGTAACAAAATCTTCATCGGCTTGACGGATGGCTATGAAAATGTGCGGCGAACCCTGGTCGTCCATAGCCTCCATTGCATTTTTAACCAGATTTATGATGACCCGTCCCAGTTGCATAGGATCAATTTTTACAGACGGGATGACACCATCGATACTGTAAACAACTGTACCCTGGGGCAAGGCAAAACTTTTGATATTTTGTTTTACTACCTCAACAATATCGGCTTCTTGCCACTTTTGCCGTCGAGCCGGTCCAATCAAATCTTCTTTGATTTGCAAAATTGTGTTTGCGCTATCTTCAATAATCTCCAGGTCTTCCAGCACCGAATCGATATCCAACATTCGGCGTAATTTTTTTAACGGCTTATTCTTAAGCCTGTTTACCTGCGCTTCCAGGTCTGGCTGTTGCTGTTGCAGAAGTTGGCTGGTCTCTGTAATTAAGCGGGCCATTGGGTCATTTTTTGCAATTTCTTCCGGCAACTGAGAAACAAATTCGCCGGCAACGTAAATAAAACGGCTCAGGTCCTCGCGGGTTCTGCTGACACAGCCGGGAATTGGGGCCGCTTTATTGCCAACCCAGTGGATGGTTTCTCCGGTGGCGGTGGCAATAGCTTCAAAGGTTTTGGTGCGAACCAACTCCTCGTTGGCTTTTTCTAAATCCCGGAGCAGTCGGGCGTTGTTAATAGCCACCGCCAATTGGTCGGCCATCATTTGCAGAGAGGAGATATCTACCTCTGTAAAGGCGGCTTCTTCCTCGCTTTGCACGCTTAAAGCGCCAATAGCTTTGCCTTTAATAATAAGCGGCAAGGCCATTTCTGAGCGGGTTTTGGGCAACAAGGGGTTGGGATACCACACCTTTTCCTCGTCAACGTCCAGAGAAATCCGGGCCTCGCCTAAACCTGTGGCCGCCCCTATCATCGAGTTGCCGCCTACTTCCAGCTTATGCCCTTTTTCTACCATTGTCCGCCCGGCTGCGCCTCGGCCGGCCTTGAGTACAGCCCAGGTCTTGCCGTCTTCGTCCGGGGTTTGATCGACCAAAAAGATACCTGCGTAGTAAAAGCCGTACTCTTCGCAGATAATGTGAACCGTGCTGAATAACATCACCTCCAAATCCAGAATAGAGGTGATGTTGCGGCTAACCTCTGCCCCGGCTTGCAGCAGCGTGGCGCGGCGG
>JAJRVO010000625.1 GCA_024277275.1 Chloroflexota bacterium | reverse complement strand
CGGCGAAAGCGTCATCTGGTGGTTAAAAAGGGCAAGTAGTCTCAAATTTACTGCCTTTTTAGTCGATTATTTACTTTTTAAGGTGTCAAACACAACTCATTTTTCAAGTGGGGTAGATACCCCTTTTCCAAAGTCCAATACTTAACAAACTTGGCTGGGAAACAAGCGGCGCTTTATTTTTTCCTGTCCCCATACAAGTTGCCTTTTCGCCAAACGGGCAACACCTGGCTGCACTGTTATCAGATTACACGGTAAAAGTGTGGCAGATAAGCGATGGCGCGCTGCTGCACACGCTTAAACGCCCCGACGCCAACATTATCTCCGGTATTGGCAGCATCGTCTTTTCCCCTGATGGGCAGCTATTGGCCGCTTCATCCGTGGGTGAGACGGTTGTAGCAATATGGCAGGTTAGTGATGGCGCGTTGCTGCGCACTTTTTCTGACTATCAAAACGCAAAACTCATTAACTTCTCGCCAGACGGTCAAACGCTGGCTGCTTTCTCTTCCAGAGATGGCACATTAAGTTTATGGCGGGTAAATGAGGGCGCTCTTATAGCCTTTTTGCCGATAACCCAAATTGACGGCCTGGCCTTTAGCCCGGATGGACAAACCCTGGTCACTACCTCAAGTTTCTATAAACTGCTGAATTTTTGGCAGGTGAGCGACGGCACGCTGACCGGCAAACTTGACACCGATGCGCATCAAGTTGCCTATTCGCCAGACGGGCAGATTATGGCTGCGGCCTCAACCAAAGCCATTGGACTTTGGCAAGTGAGCGACGGCGCAATTCTGCAAGCGATTGAGCAAGGCATAGACCTGGAAGGGGATATTATCTTTGGGGCCAACGGTAAAACTCTAATTTCAGCGCCGGGCGATGACCGGGTGATGATTTATAGTTCTGAGTAACCATATGGCACAAACAAATCCTAACACCGGCTTCATCATCCTTTTACTCTTAAGCGCGTTAGCCTGCAATTGGTCAATTAACCCACTGCCGCCAAGTAACCGGAACACGCCAATTATCAACCAACCCACAGCCACAGTTGCGCCCGCTACCCCATCGCCAACACCGCTGCCGCCTACCTCTGCCCCCACACTTGAACCTACGGTTACACCTATAAAAGTTGTGCCTCCCGTTATCCCCACGCCAGAGGTAATTTTTAACGACCTCTCTCCCCACCACCAGGCAATGCTGCCAAACTTTGCAACCGACGTTGACACTGTAGCCGCGTCTGGCGCCAGTCACTACTATCTTGAAATTATCTTTGACCCCGATAGCTTTAATGACAACAATGGCCTGCATTTGAGCGGCACAGAACGAATTCGCTACACGAATACCGAGAACGAAACACTACCAGAAGTTTACTTTCGTCTTTACCCTAACTTATTTGGGGGACAACTGGAGGTTCAAACAGTTGTTGTTGACAATCAAATTGTCACTCCGGCGTTGGAAGCTGCCGGCTCCGCGCTGCGGGTTCCTTTGCCCGCCGCTTTGTCGCCCGGAGCAGTGGCCGATATCAGCCTAATCTTTGAGGCTGATGTTCCCACCGAAACTCAGCAAAGTTACAACATATTTAGTTACAGCAACCAAACCGCGGCCCTGGCTACTTTTTATCCCGTTATAGCCGTTTACGATGATGAAGGCTGGAATATAGAAGTTCCGGTTGCCTATGGCGACGTCACCTATCTGGATGTTTCGCTTTATCAGGTACAATTGACCGTGCCGGAGAAAATGGCAGTGGCCGCCTCGGGGAGTTTGTTGGATAGCGTGTCCAACAATGATGGAACCAAAACGCTATCATTGGCTTCCGGCCCTATGCGCGATTTTTACCTGGCTATGCGGACAGATTACCAGGTAAGCAGCGAGATTGTTGACGGGACGCTGGTCAACAGTTACTACCCGCCTGGTTTGGAAGACGGGGGACGCCTGGCTCTTCGCTACGCCGCCGATGCGTTACAGCTATTTAACCAACGTTTTGGCCCATACCCTTTCGCCGAGTTTGACATAGTAGCCACCGCTACCACCGCCGGCGGGGTAGAGTATCCCGGCATTGTGGCATTATCAGAAAGCATATACAACCAGGAAGGGGGCTTCTTTCAGCACGCTGCCGCTCACGAGGTTGCTCACCAGTGGTGGTATGCCCTGGTGGGCAACGATCAGGTCAACGAACCCTGGCTTGACGAGTCGCTCACAAACTACAGCGCAATTATCTATTGGGAAGAGATTACAGGACAGGAAAGCGCAGAGACCATTACAGAACATTTTCTTGTTAACCCCTATGAGCGCGCCAAAAAGCTAGGGCAAGATAGGGCCGTGCTCGGTCCTGTATCAGATTTTACCGAGGGGGAATACAGCGTTTTTGTTTACGGCAAAGGCGCGCTCTTTTTTGACGCCTTGCGGCAAGAAGTGGGCGACGAAACCTATTTTAAAATTATGCAAACCTATTATGCTGAGTATAAGTACAGAATAGCCAATTCGGATGATTTATTCGATGTCATCGAGCAAGTTTCCGGCAAAAACGTTGACCCCCTCATTAAAACCTGGCTGCAAGTTGAGTAACGGGCTACCAACTTAAGCCGCGACAGTGATGGTCGCGGTTTTGAAACCGCGACCGGTATTTTGCCGACTTAAGTCGGCGTAGGGTGGATTACGGTTGAATAACCGTAACCATCGTGTCTCGGCTTAAGTGGATAGCCGAATAACGCTATATAGTTATCCCGCAACATTTGCGTTGTCCGCAAGAATCTTTGTTCAGAGAGTTAATTGTTAATTGCTCATTGTTAATTGTTCATTGTATCCCAAATTTCTCATTTCTTTATTGCCAAAGTTATGGTAAAATTTAAGAATAGCTAGTAGATGCACAAGATACTTACGAGGAGTAAACCCAAATGGCCAGTTTATCAAGTTTAAAACGCGTAAAAAGAAAACCTGAATCTGAAGCGCAGGCTCAACCCGCTCCGCCAAAAGAAGAAAAGAAGCCGCCAAGCCCGCCGCCTTCAACAGATGATGATCTTTTTATTCCCCTGGAGAAGGAACCCCCCGATACGCCTGTTCAGCGCAGTTTCATCAGCGAAGGGCGAGCCGAGCAACTCCGTTTACAACTTTGGCTGGCCGATAATCTCCGCAAATCCATTGCGCCCAATATTCCGCTGGATTTACCCCTGGAACGAACGCCGGAACGAGAAGAACTTATCCGGCAGCGATACGAGCAAGCGCTTCAGCGTGCAAATATTAAAATCCCGCCTAACGTTACGCCGGAACAGTTTTACAGCAACGTCTGCGATGAAATTTTTGGCTTTGGCCCGCTAGAGCCTTTAATCAGAACAGACAGCATCACTGAAATCATGGTCAATGGCCCCTACATTATTTTTATTGAGCAAAAAGGCCGGCTGGCAGAAAGCGGCCATAAATTTTTGGACGATGACCATGTAGAGCGCATTGTCAAGCGCATAGTAAAACCACTGGGGCGAGCGGCCGACCCGGAACATCCCTTAATCGACGCCCGCTTGCCCGATGGCTCCCGGGTAAATTCGGTAATACGCCCCTGCGCTATTGACGGCCCCAACATTACCATCAGGAAATTTGCTAAAGACAAATTGGGCATACCAGACTTAATTAACTTTGGTTCAATGACGCCTATGATGGCAGAATTTTTAGAAGCCTGCGTTGTTTCCCGATTAAATATTGTTGTATCCGGCGGTACCGGCTCCGGTAAAACCACCCTTATCAACTGCCTATCGGGCTATATCCCCGATCACGAACGAACCGTTACTATTGAAGACGCAGCCGAGTTACAGTTTAAACAGCGTAATGTGATACGCCTTGAAACCAAAAAGCCCACGCCCGAAAGCCCAGGCATTGTTACTATTAGAGACTGCGTTATCAATGCGCTGCGTATGCGCCCCGAAAGAATTGTGGTAGGCGAGTGTCGTGGCGGCGAGACTTTGGATATGCTGCAAGCTATGAATACCGGTCACGACGGCAGTATGACCACGGTTCACTCCAATTCTCCTCGAGCCTGTTTTGATCGATTAGAATCGCTGGTGCTGATGGCCGGGATCGATTTTCCCATTCACGTGGTGCGTAAACAGATTGCCTCCTCGGTAGATTTAATTGTGCAGGCTTCTCGCTTGCGAGATGGGTCCAGAAAAATCACCCATATCACCGAGATTCAAGGAATAGAAGGAGAAAACGCAATTTTGCAAAATGTCTTCCTCTTCAACGATCGAGGCGACGGACCGGACGGCAAAATTGTTGGCGAGCATGAACCCGGCGGAATACGTCCCAAATGCGAACCCAAGTTAAAGCAAAACGGTTTCCACTTTAAGCCGGCAATGTTTATGAAATCCGACACTTTTTAGATGAGTATCTATCCGCAAATTCATGGAGTGCGGAATTTATTCCGCCAAAAAAAGCAGACTGAAGTCCGCACTCCAATTTACGGATAGGTTCTAAGTTATAAATTCACTCTCCCGCAGGTTTGGGTAATTAAGTATTACAGTACTTACGCAGTTGCCGTTCAGTATACGGTTTTGTGCCTCATTTAGAGCAGAATCGGTAGAATATTAGAATAAAATTCTCGCATTCAGCTAATTCTGCTCTAAACTGCGTAAGTACTGGTATTAAAGCCATTAACCACAGCCCGTGGAGGGATCAACAAATAGTTACCTTACCCTGCACCTTACAAATTAATTGGATATGGAGAAGTCCTTATGAATTTTGATTTTCAAGGCCGGTAATCCTGAAATATTGTGGAAAGATTGGGTTTCTTAAAAAGGATAATAGCCACTCTTACAGTCTTACAACAAGTCACCGAATTTGAGCGTCAAAACCGTTGGATAGGATATATCAAAACAAATGACTGTTAACATCTCTCGCATTAGCTCGCGGTTAGACCTTTTATATCTCATCACCCGTGAGTTTAATGCCACGCCAGACATTAACCAGGCTTTGCGCAATGTACTTTCTGCGGTTGTCGCCTTGGTGAGAGCCTCTGACGCCACGCTTTTATTGCTTGACGACCAGGCTAGAGTAGAGGATGTTTTCATGATTAGCGGCTTTAAAGCGCAAAGGAATGACCGCCTCATCATGAAAACCATTCCTGAGCAAAGTTTGCAAGGATGGGCGCTAAAACACAAAAAAGGGTCTATTGTTACAGATGTTAACACCGATGACCGATGGGACGAATCTAACCCGGAACCCCGTAAGTCAGGCAGCGCCATTTGTGTCCCTATTCAAATCCCCGATCAACTGATTGGTATCTTGACCATCACTGCCCCTCAGGCCAACCACTTTGATGAGAGCGACCTGGCTATGCTCACTATTGTAGCCGATCAAGCCGCCTTTGCCATAGATAACGCCCGCCTTTTTGACGCCGAACAACACCGGCGTCGCGTAGCCGATACCCTGGCTTCAATTGCCCACACCATAAACTCTACGCTGGTTTTAAACCAGGTGCTCAGCCTAATTTTGGAGCAATTGGCCCTGGTTATTGAGTACGATAGCAGCTCAATTCTACTTTACGATGACGACAAACGTATGCTTGCCGTTCAGGCCGCTCGCGGCTTTGAAGATATGGAGGATGCGCTAAAGGTTAAGCTACCCTTTAACCAAAACAGCCCTAACTACCAGGCCATTCTCCAGAAAAAGCCGTTTGTTATTGCCGACGTGGATGCTGAACCTAACTGGATAAAAAGCTCTTCGTCTCAAGCGGTAAAAAGCTGGATTGGAGCGCCCTTAATTGCCCGGGACAAAGTGGTTGGCATCCTCACCGTCGATAGCCACCAGACGGATAAATACACCAAAGAAAACGTTAACATTGTGGCCGCATTTGCCGACCAGGCCGCCACCGCCGTAGCCAATGCTCAAGCCGTTACCCGGCTGCAAAATGCTGAAGCCACCTATGCCGCCCTCTTTGAAGACAGTACCGACCTGATTATTATTACCAATTACAAAGGGCTTGTGCTTAACGTAAACCGTAAAGCCTGCCAAATATTACGCCGCCCCAAAGACGCCCTTATTGATCTGGATATTGGCTTTATTAACAACCGGCTTAAAGACTTTTTAATTAAAAGAAGCAAGCGCCTTAAAGCCTGGCTAGAAGCGTCCATTGAAATAGAAGTGTTAAATGCTTATAGGGAGCAAATTCCTTTAGAGGTAAAAGTTAGACAAATTCAGTACAAAGGAACAGATTGCGTAGAATGGGTTGGCCGCGATATTTCTATCCGTAAAGAGATAGAAAAAATGCGACAGGATTTGGTAAACATGCTTGTCCATGACCTGCGGGGACCGTTGGGCAATCTTATCAACGCCATTGAACTGATATCGATAATGGCGGAACCCACAATGGACAATCCCCAGCTAAAAGATATTTTAAAGATGGCCAGGCGTACCGGCCAAACCTTAAGTGATTTAGTCGACTCCGTGCTGGATGTTAGCCGCTTGGAAAAAGGCAAAGTCCCCCTCCAACGCAGTATGACCAGCTTAGAAAAATTGATTCAAGCTGTGCAAGAGCAGGTTATTATCCAGGCAAACGCAAGAAAAATGGAACTGGTCATTCATCCATTGCCGGAAATATCAGAGGTATGGATAGATAGCAGCTTAATTAGGCGGGCGCTTATTAACCTGGTAGGTAATGCCATAAAGTATACGCCGGTACAAGGGCGCATTTCTTTAACCACGACCGCAACAGAAGACAAGCTGCATTTTACCGTTGCTGATAACGGGCCGGGGATAAGCAAAGCGGACCAGGTCCATATCTTTAACAAATTCTCCAGAGTAGATTATTCAGTGCATACTCCCACCGGAGTGGGGTTGGGGCTGGCTTTTTGCAAGCTGGCTACAGAAGCCCACGGCGGCACAATCTCAGTTGAAAGCGAAGGCATCCCCGGTAAAGGAAGCGCCTTTCATCTTCAAATCCCCATTGTTAAAAAATAGAAAAGGTAAAAACATAATCCAGTTACTTGCTCACATTCCTCACGGTAACTCATATTATAGTATTACCTCGCAACATTTGCGTTATCCGCGAGAATCATTTGTTCATTGTTAATTGCTCATTGTTAATTTGCGGCTTGCCGCGCTATGCTTCTTCCTTAAAAATATTAAACTAAATTGCATCATCAACTAAATGATATTACAATCTCTGCTACCGACAGCAAAATTGCAATCAGAATAGTATTAAGATGCCAAGAGTTTTTTGGATTTGGGAGAAATCAGAATGAGTAAAACTAACGATAGAATTGAATCCCCTGTCCTGGAATCGGCTTGGCAGCGCTACGCCGAATTTGATTCCAACGCCCAATCTGCTGACAAACAGCGCTCATACGTGCGGGAGGCGGGCCTTATTGTAGCCACGCTTGTGGTACTATTGGAGGTTTTTGAAAATAATATAATTGCCTATGTAGAGTTTGCTCAAGGCTCTATTGTGGACGATGCGCTTAAAGTGGCCCTTATTCTGGCGCTTGTTGTTAGTTTTATACTTTTGGCTGTAGCCCTTAGATTTCAGCAAGGCGAAAGCTTCTAAGAATTGCGCGCTGCCGCAGAGGAAATTAGAAAAGAGATTTATTTTTATCGGACTATCTTACAATGGCACGACGACCGCGACCGCTGGCTCAGTCACCGCCTAACCGACATTCAACGGCAAGTATCAAAAACCTTTGGAAGCGACCTATCGTTACAGCCCTACAAAGGGAATCTTCCCCCCTATTACGACCCTCAAGACCCATACAGCGACCCCGGTTTTATCCGTCTAATGCCCAACGATTATCTGCGCTATAGGCTGGAACACCAGATTAACCACTATGCTAACCGGCTTGCCCGGCCTCAACAGGCCAGAACACGCTTATATGTGGGTCTTTTTATTGCCAGCATACTTGGTATGTTGCTGGCAGCCGTAGGGGGAGTATTTATTGCCGGGGCAGCGGTAGCCATTTTTATCTCAATCGCTCTGATGAACTGGCTGGAGCCAAAAGAGATTGACGCTAATATCAACAGTTACAACCAGCTTATTCTTGGTCTGCAGACCATACGAGACCATTGGCAAAGTTTAAGCGCCGGTGAAAAGACAGGCGAAGCATTTTTTAAGCTGGTTGTTGCCGCAGAACGAACCATCTGGAGCAGGTATAACAAACACGCCAGCGAACTGTGGCGGGCAGTGGAAGAACTGGAGGGACGTATCAGCAGCGGCGACGCCCTGGTTGAGGCCATGATGCTGCCCGCCGCCGGTAATGTGCTTGACGGCGGCCAATCGGGACCAGAAGAAATTGAAGCGGAAATTATACTTCCCGAAATAGAAACTGATGATGATGAGAAAGAAAAAGAAGAATCAATAGCGGAAAATGTTGAGGAAGAAACGGCGTTGACCGTTGTAAAAGATATTGAGATTGTCAAACCTCCGCGAAAACTCAAACCAAAAAAAGGAGCGCCGCATGCCTTTGTGGTTATGCCGTTTGGCCGAAAACAGGGCGCCGAAGGACGATGGTATGATTTCAACGCTATTTATTACGATTTAATTAAACCTGCGCTGGAAACGGCGGGCTTTGAATCTTTCCGGGCCGATGAAGAAAGCGTAAGCGGCGACATCCTGACCGATATGTTTCAGGAGTTGTTGCTGGCCGATCTGGTTATTGCCGATTTAAGCATTGACAACGCCAACGTCTTTTACGAGCTTGGCGTTCGCCACGCTATGCGCAAACGGGGGCTGGTTCATATCCAATCGGGCCGAGCTTACATGCCCTTTGATATTTTCAATGTGCGCACAATCCCTTATCAAACCGATAAAAACGGCCGGCCTGACCCCGAACACCTGGAAAAAGACAAGCAAACCATTACCAAAATTGCCCGTGAAACCTGGGCTTCGGACATTGACCGGATTCACAGCCCCATCTTTAACCTGCTTGACGGCCTGCTTGAACCGGAACGCAAAACTCTACGAACCCCCTTAGCCACCGGCTTTTGGCGCGAGTACAATGAATGGAGAGAGCGCGTTACCGTTGCCCGGCGCCAAAAACGCATTGGCGACATCCTGGTGCTAACCGAAGAAATCCAAAATCCGCTCATTAAAGAAGAGGCCATTGGAGAAGCCGGACGCGCCCTGCGAGGTATGGGGCGTCCTGAATTGGCTCTGCAACAATACCGGCACGGGTTGGAACTCAATCCAAAGAATACGTCATTTCGACGCGAGGAGGCTTACCACCTGAACAGCCTTAACCGCACCGACGAAGCCATTGTTAAACTGGAACGATTGCTGGCAGACACGCCGGACGACACTGAAGCCATCTCATTTTTAGGGCGCATTTACAAGCAGATGTGGATGGAAACCTGGGTAGATATAGACGACAAAAAGAAGCGTGCCCAAGAAGCCTACGAAGCATCTCACTGGTTGATAAAATCAGTCAACACTTATATGGAAGGATATCGTATTAATCAAAACGATTACTATCCCGGCATCAACGCTCTAACCGGGTCGGTGCTTATGGATTATCTGGCTAAAAAATATAAGCTGGAAGACGACCCGGACGTAGAGGCTATCCGGGAAAACCTGCCCAAAATTAAAGGAGCCATTCACTTTGCCCTGGAAAGCACTACCCAAAGAAGCAGCTCTGATTACTGGGCTTTGGCCTCGTTGGCCGAGTTAGAAGTAAGTATTTCTGAGGACCCGGTGCGAGTAACAAGAGCATACAAAAGGGCTTTGACTGCCGCCAGGAAAAACATCTTTAACCTGAAATCCTCACTGGCCCAGTTAGAGCTACTGCAATCCCTGGGGTTCCGGCCGGAATTTGTTCAAACCGGGATCGATGTGCTTCAAGGTGAAATAAGCAGAATTAGTTACGAAGAAGAAAGCGAAGATTCGGGAGGTCAGGAACCGCCCCAGGTATTTATCTTCTCCGGCCACATGGTTGACAAACCAGGCCAAAAAGAGCCTGTTTTCCCGGCCGCTATGGAAAAAGAAGTCTGCGACAAAATTGATCAAACATTAGAAAAACATAACGCCAAAAGAAACGATTTAGCCATTACGCCCGGCGCTGCCGCCGGAAGCGACATCATCTTCCTGGAAGCCTGTTTAGATCGCGGGATGAAGGTTGAAATTCATCTTCCCTTTGAAGAGGCGTCGTACATTAAACAAGCAATCAGCTACGCCGGCGGCAAATGGATTGAGCGTTTCTACGCGCTGCGCAACAACCCCGATGTAACCAAGCGTCTTCAGTCTGATCATATAGGCCCGGTAAAACCCGGCGATAATATTTATGAACGCAATGAGCGGTGGGCGCTCTACTCAGCCTTAATCTATGGCGTAGATAGAATGCGTTTGATTGTGTTGTGGGACGGCGTTGTTGATGATATCCCCGGCGGGCCTGACAATATGCTTGAGGAAGTCCGCCAAATTGGCGGTATGTCCGAGCATTTGAACACCACCAAATTTGATTACTGGCAGGCCGGCGGCAAGGTCAGCAAAGCTCTGGACCTTTTAGCCGATTTGTAAACCATCCGGTCATTTATCCAAACAAAAAACGCAGAAAACGGATGGACTTCTTGTTTTCTGCGTTTTTTAATTCCAGATTCTTGTTCTCAAACTCTGGTTTGGAACGCAAGCCAAACTTTTGGATCTATCGCCCCTGACCAAATATTCTGGCAATGCTGGCCAAACAACCGGAGGGTTGCGATGGAGGAGGCGGCGGCGGGGGCGGAAGTTCAGGGATGTCCTCATCAATGGCTCTAAGATAAGCCCGGTAAGCATCGCCCCGGCCTACGCCTTGATCATTGGGTTGAAGCCCAAGATTGACTCCCCCGGCCAGCATTTGATTTTTCACCTGTTCAGCCGTTAGTTCAGGATTGGCCTGAAGCATTAAAGCGGCTACGCCGGCAGCGTGTGGCGTGGCCATACTGGTGCCGTCAATCATCACGTAGCCTTCCGCAATTACCGTGCCTAACCGAGTTCCGGCCGCTTGCGGAGCAACCACGTCCACTCCCGGAAAAACGATATCCGGCTTAATTCGGCCATCGGCGGTAGGGCCGCGCGAGGAGAAGCCGGCAATGCGGTCATTATCGGTAATGGCCCCCACGGTAATCACATATCGCGCGCATCCGGGCGGGCCTATGGTTTGAGAACCGGGGCCGGAATTACCCGCGGCCACACACATAACCACATCGGCCTGCGTTACCGCCTCATCACACAAAACCGATAAAGCATCCGTGCCATCACAAGAACCGGAGCTGCCCATAGACAGATTGATGATTTGCACTTTCTGCTCCAGCGCTGCCCACTCAATTCCGGCCATAACGCTACTCATAGAGCCGCCGCCATTGGCATCCAAAACTTTGGCTATGTAAAGCATAGCTTCGGGAGCAACGCCTACATATTTACCGTTCGATTTTACGCCGCTGCCGGCTATGGTGCCGGCCACATGGGTTCCGTGTCCATTATCATCCTTATCGCCGCCGATAAAGCTTTTGGTAGCTACAATGCGCCCCTCAAAGTCAGGATGCGTCGGGTCAATGCCGGTATCAACCACTGCCACTTTAATGCCCTGCCCTTTCAATCCAACCTCCCACACTTTGGGGGTTGCTATTTTGGGCACCGAGGTATTTAAGCAGGCTTGCACAGGCAAATCGGGCCAAATCTCCTCTACATCTTCATGTTGACTTAAGGCGTCAATATCAGCCGGGGTGATTTTTACAGCCTCGCCGGGAAAAAGCTGAAAGGCGCAATCAATTTCCGGTGAGCCGGGTATGGCTTGAGCGCTAAACACTCCCTTTTTGCGACGTATAATTATAGGGATACGCTCTTGGTTAGCCATACTATTCATTTGAGTTTGCAATTCTGAAGCAATTTTAGCCACAATTACACTTCCTCCCTTAAAAATAGCTTATCAGCCGGTCAGCTTGTCAGCTTGTCAGCAAAAATTTTCATTCTTGTTGCCGTGCCGCAGGCTGAATCCGTCTCCCTTGTTTAATTACATTGCCCTGACAGGTCTATCCAACTCAATGGTCTTGACCCAATCCTGGTCAAGCAATTTTAGGGCATCACCGCCCAATCCAGATAGCGCCACGCCCGGCGATAGTTTAAACTGCTGCTTAACCCGCAAACCGGCCAAATCCAGCCACTCAAGATGTGGGGCGGCGTCGCCCTGAGTACGCACAATTAAATCAACGGTTTGGTTGGGCCTGGTTCTAAGTTGTTGCTCTAATTTTGCATCAATTTTGATCATAGTCAACTCCTCAACTTAACGCTAGATGGCTTTTTACGCGCCAGGTAAAGTAAAATAAAACACGCTTCCTTTTCCTACCTCACTTTCAACGCCAACTTGTCCTCCCAACTTGTCAATAATGCGCCGCACAATAGATAGTCCCAGGCCATATCCTTCAATACGCACTTCGTTAAGTCGAGTAAATTCTGTAAAAATATGTATTTGTTGTTCTGGCGTAAGTCCCTTTCCGTTGTCCCGAATCCAAAATCGAATTGTATCATCTGGTTGATGGGTATAGCCAAGTTCCAAATAGGGTGGTCGCCCGCCGTATTTTAAACCGTTGCTTAAATAATTGGCCCACACTTCTTCTATCCAGGGCGCATAACCTATGGCAACGGGCCAAGTCCGGGGTAGAACAATTTCACCCTGAAACTCCTCTATCATTAACGCCAAACGACGTTGAGATTGAATAACAATATCTGCCATATTAAAGGGGTTCATTGCTGCCTCGCCTTTACGCACTCCGGCCAGCAGAAGCAGCGATTCAACAATACTGACCGTTTGTTGCCCGGTCTTGTCGAGTTTGTGTAAGATATTTTGCACTCGGTCCACATCCATTTTGGAGGACCCCATCAAAAGAAGTTGCGCATAGTTGGTTATAGCCCCCAATGGATTTTTAAGATCGTGAGCCACAGTATGGGCAAAGGCGTCCAGCTCTTCGTTCTGTTTTCTAAGCGCCTCTTCCATCTGTTTACGCCCGGTGACATCGCGTGATACGGCAATAATTTCCTCGGCCTGATTTGTTTCAGGGTCATAAACAATTTTGCTGACGGTTTCCAGCCAGATAAAGTTTTTGTCTTTAGCGCGAGCGCGATAAGTTATTGTAGACGCGGCGGGCCACTCTTGCCCGGATTCAGCGAGTTCTTGAATTACCTTTAAATCTTCGGGGTGAAAGAACTCGTAGGCAGAGTGTCCAATCATTTCTTCAATTTCGTATCCCAATATGGTGCGACAGGCCGGTGAAACGTAGCGATAAACGCCATCCATTGTTTGTCTGGAAATCATATCGGTTGAGTTCTCTGCCAATAGACGGTAACGCAACCTGCTCTCTCGCAGGGCATCCTGAACTCGCCGGCGCATCTTGTTTTCCTCTTGCAAATGCTCATTTTGCGCTATGAGATCTCTTTGCAGGTTATGGATTGTTAGATGGGTATTGATGCGGGCCAGCAATTCTGCATAGCGTATGGGTTTGGTGATGTAATCTACTGCGCCCAACTCAAACCCTTTAACCCTGTCCACCGTATCAGAAAGAGCGGTTAAGAAAATAACCGGAATGTCTTTTGTCTCTTCATTTTCTTTTAAAAGGCGACAGGTTTCAAAGCCATCGATATTGGGCATCATAATATCCAGCAGAATGATGTCAGGTTTGGTGTGGCTAATCCTTTCAATGGCACTTTCACCGTCTTTAGCCACAAGTATCTTAAAACCGGCCCTCTTTAAATAATCAAACAGCAGGTTTAAAACATCTGGGCTATCATCAACTATTAGGATGGTGTTTTGTGTATCCTCAGTTTTCATTAGCCGATTTTTTCCGTATTTCCCGCATAGTGCGAAGGAAGGCGGAATAAATTCCGCCTTGAGTCGCCTGGCAGAATAAATTCTGCACTCCGGCAACCTTACCCACGTTAAACGGGAAATATTCAGTTTTTTTGCTGCGCAAGAATTGGCAACCTGAATAAGAAACGCATTGAAACTACGTTGTCCGGCTAATGTAATCGTTCACCCCCTCCTTGAGAAGCAATGGTTTAAAGGCTTAATGATGTAGCATAGGGCCTTGTACCCGCCCACAAGGGGCTATACTACCCTCATAAAGAACGAGAGGGGGTGAACGATTACCGGCTAATTAATAATAAATGTGCCGCAACCAAAATGTGTCTGCCGGCCCAAATGAAGAATAGACGCCAGTTCAAGATATGGTAAGATTGAAAAGGGTATTGTAGCAAAAGTTTGTTTACCAATCCAACGTCCAGGCCAATATTTTGAGACCGGTTTTAACGTATGATTACGCGTGCGAATTTGGTCAGCCTGTTCCATAACGCCAGCTAGAGACAACTGCTCTTGGGTACTCATCGCATTCCATACATCACCGGTTGTATTATATTTGCCGGGCAATAGTTGGGCCATGCGAGCAATCATAGCTTGTAACAAAATTTGCAGGGTCGGCACTTCAACGGCAGGTATTTTTTTGGGTGGCGGAGAGGGAAGAGGGTTGGGATTATCCAGAGTGCCGGAGGGAGGAGTGAAATCGAAAGGGGTTAGCCAGGTTAACGTGTTGAATTTTTCTTTTGCGTCGAGACCAAAAGTTAACCCTTCGGCCCACTGGGTAGGCGTAGCCCGATATCGCAGGTCCAATCTGCCGTCGCTCACAACCGGCTCCCACTGCACGCCCCGAGCCGCATAAACAGCCTGGATATCAAAGCGTCCCCACAAACTATTTTGCTGGTAATATGCAGAGGCAGAACTGCTGCCAAGTTCTTCAACAGCCGGTAAGATAACTTCCAGAAAAAAGCCGTGATCCACCTGCTTGCCAAAAAGTTTTAGTTCCCACAAAATCAACTCGCCCGGGCCATATATGACCTTGCCAGGGTAAAGAAAGAGCGCGGTCTCAATAGGCCACGACACCTCCGGCACAAGCGGCAGCTTTTTCTTTTTTCCCTTGCCGGTCGATCTGTCTTTACTCTTGTTCTTACCCTGCGCCTGTGGCGCAACACTCTCTCGATATTCGGCCCAGGGCGCCAATGCCTTGCGCCAGGAGCGTGCTTCTGCGGTAGGTAGGCGGTTGGTAATAGTGTCCCCAAGCGCCAAAGGCAATTGAGCAGGTATGCTTCTGGGCAACCTGACCATAGCCCTGTTGACTCGACACACAAACAGGTAACGGATAAGACTAATCTGATTCAGAGAAGACCACATGATCACGCAACTCGTACAAGAGTTTAACCTGCTCTTTAGGCCATTGCCGAATTCGCCAGGCATTTAACATATCTTTGGCTTCCTGATTTAAATAACCCAAGAAACGTCCCCAGTAAAATTGTTCTTCGCCAACATCTTGTACGGCCAACAATTCATAGAGCATCTCCTGTTCTTCTTGGCGCAAGATATTGCGAAATACGGCCGCCATCTCAAGCAAGTTTAAAAATTCAGGGGCATCAAAGTTTAATATTCCTTCCAAATCACGGGAGCGCATCCGCATAATTTGATAGGGGTCAGAATAGAACCGAACTCGCAGCCGGTCCATAGCAAAGCCGGCTTCGTGGCTAATGGCCCGGCAAAGAACATCGCCCATACCCGTTTCACCACCGGAGCCGGTTGTTGGAAAGATTTGGATAAGCCCCTTTAAATCAGGGCCATGATAGATAACCAACTCTCGTAACCAGGGTTTTAACTGCAAACGATGCATCATTAACAGAAAGCGGTTATCATCCGGGGCGAAGCTTCCCAGAATCCGGCTATCTTGAAAACCTGTGCCCCGTTGCAGTTGCCTGGGCAACTGATTGACAAACCCCCAGATTACAATTGATTTGCGAGAAAGAGGGCCTAACCTGGCGGCTCCGGCTCGAATCAGGGTACAAAAACGGCAATAAAACAGGTCATCTTCAGCAGGAGGGGGCCGACGCGGATAAATCCAGCAGCGCCGGCAAGTCCCCCCCAAAGCCGAATGAGGCGCCCCGAGCTGCGTTTCATCAGTTAACAACAGCCCGGAGTCATCCTCAAGACAGCGTAAGGTTGCCAGTAGTTCGGCTCCGCTTTGACTTCGGCGCAACCAATCAAAGCCGGTTAGCATCCAGGGCCTTTCGCAATTGGGAATAATGTTTAATAACTTCAGGCTTAAGCCATTGCTCAACCTGAATGGGCAAACGCCAATCCTGCTCCGCTTCTACAGCATAACGGTTGGGCCAGTCGATCAGGAAACTATCGGGCAGAATTTTCAGGCGCAGGCTGCCAAATCCAAGGTGGCGACCTTTACCCATTTTATGGGCCAGGCCGTCTTCCAAAACCAGGCACCAGATCAATCTTTGCATTTCTTCTGTGTCAAGGTTCCAAAAACGCAGGGTAAAACGGCTGCGAGCGCCGGGTAAAATGGCTCTTAAGTAGCCGGCCTGGGCCGCATCCGGTTTAAATTCGGCCAATTGTTTTACAATGGGGGCCAATGGAGCATGGGGAAAGAGTCGCCAGGAGTCGGCAACAAGTAGCTTAGGCACAGAAGCGCCGGGGGTATGCTGCCACCCGTTATTGCTGCCATAAAGCCAGCCGCTGTAAGGATAAGGCACTTTAAACCAGGCCAATTCCGGCGATTCAAAGTAGGCAAAGCCACAAGAAATCCGGCCCATAATTGACTGGTTTGTGCCCTGGCCCACCCAGCCAAAGAGACTGTCAACCGGGTTCAAGTCGCTGATGTTTTTGCTTGGTTTACCAGAGTCGCTGGCGATGGTGTAGATATGGCGCAGCATCCCTCTGACACTTTTGCTGGGCAGAGCATAGATTTTATCATCTGCGCGCTGGTCCGCCGCCGGGGGAGACATAGAGAAAAAGTCCCAACCATTCACCGGGCCATCTTTGAGCGCGGCGGTAAAAGAAGGTTCGCCGCTTTCCTGCACGCTAATGGGGGTTAAAACTTCCGCTTCTACCGTTAAGATGCCACAATACCCTCCAAAAGCTCGATGAGATATAAAACCGGCCCGCGCTCTGGGTGGTTCCGGGCTGGTTTTTATTTGAGCCGCCAGGGGAGTTGTGGGTTGTAAAAAGTCGACTGCTTCTGTTCCGGTGAGGCTAAGTTTATGCCAGATACCGTCCTGAATTAGCTCTAGCTCACCCCATATATCTTTGCCTATACCGGCCGGATTGGCGGTAAGCCAATTGAGGCTGGCGATATTTGCCTTGATCCAGCCCATGCCGCTGCCCTTTTCGCCCCCTACAGGAATGTCTCCGCTTTGAAAATCCCGGAGCAAGTGGAACAGCACCGATATAGCCTGTATGCTTTGCTCATTGATATCCGGGATGTCCAGCCGCATATTAAAGGCAAGCTGGTTGCCGTAAGCAAAGAGATAATCGTGCTTGGCCTGTTCAAGCGGCTGGCCGGTTTTGGGGTTCATTCTGACGCCGTCCATAGAACACCAGGCTTGCTCCGGCGTGTGGGGGTCGGACAGATAAGCATCGGAGAAAAAGACCAGCCCTCGCTGTCGCTGCCGACCAAAGAGCGTGTCTATAACGTCATCAACTTTTCCAGACTCGCCCCACAGTGTTTTTAGCACTTGCGAGGCCCGTTTTCTAAAAGCGCCCTTGATGGTACTGCCGGGGATATAAATCTCCCACGCCCCATCTTCCTGAGAAGACGGCGCCCAGGAAAGCATCCGCATAAAGACCGTATCGTAATGTTTGCCGTATTTGCGGGAGAATTCTCTATTATTGACGCCTCCGGCCCTGAAGTCGATGTTGTAAGGTTGGGCCAGTTCCTGGCGCGTCCGGTCTCTATAAGTAATAAGGAAATCTATAAAGTTGCGATCGTTGGTAATACTTTTACGTAGGTTTTTCCCATCCAGTAAATGTCGAAACCGGACTCGTTTATGAGAGTCTTTAAATTCATACCAGGCGGCGGCGCTGACCCCTACGGGGGGATTGTGCCGATCATCCCATTCCTTCTCACGAATTTTACCCTCAAGCAGCATCGTTTTGATTTTGAGATGCTCTTCACGACTGGCAATTTCTGTGTCAACCCAGGAGTCGCTTTGAATCATAGTGATTTGCTGGTCGACTTGTTGATAGAGCCGGGGCAAGACCTTTTTGCAGGCTTTATCCAGCGTCTCCACCAGGGCCACTTCATCGCCAAGTTGAGCGGCAATCTGGGTGTTGAGGTGGGTTGAGTCGCCATTTAACCCCAGGCTGTTAGCAATGTCAAGCCAGGCATCCTGATCAAGTGAATGTGAGGTTTCAACCTCAACGTCCATTGCGCCAAGAACCCGTTTAGCCATATTGGCTTTTGCGCCAAGCGCCTCTTTAATAACAGTTTCAGCGGTTTGTGGACTGGGAAAGGTTTGCCCAACAAGCGGTTCCAGTTGTTTGATCAATTTTTTAGAAAGACCGTGTTTGCCTTTTCCTAACTTGGTCAAAGCGGTTCCCGACAAAAACCAGGAGTCGACCTCTTTGATAGATTGTTCACGCAACCAAATAGCAATTACCCGGGGCAGGTACTCCGCCAGTTTCTGCTTCCAATCGTCCGGATTTAGAATTGGGCCTCCAATGCCCATTTCTAACCGTTGCCGGATGGGATCGGGTAAGTCACGCATTGCGCCAACCAGCAAGCGGCCTTCGATGGCGCTGAAGGCGGGGATATTATCGTAATCCACTTTACCCCAGTTCCAGCCGACCAGGACCGGGTTTGCGGCGTCAAATGTCAAATTGATTTGCAAATGATTGGCCGCAGTACGAGTGGAAGGCGGGGTATCGGGCGTCGCCAACGGTTTGTCCAGTTCCAACCGGCAGCGACCTAACCCTTTACTTTTGCCGGCCCCAAACCAAAATCGCCCGGCCTCTAACTCTTGCAAAAGATAATACAAACGAGCGGCGTTATTACCCTTGTTCAACATGACCTCATTGACGGTCATGATAAAATCAAAAACAGAATGGCGGAACAATGTTTCATTTTTGTAATTAGCATTGGCCTCCGCCGCCCAACGATCTTCATCCAGTTTGATACCCATCCGCAAATCAAAGAAATTATCACGAGGATAGCTTTCTTTTTGCAACTTGCATTCCACCTTGATAATTAAATTTTTGGGCATCCCCTCGCTGTACAAGCGTTTCCACAGTTGGTTGAGCAGGCCGGTATTCTTTTCATTTTTCGATTGCCCAATAAAGGCATCCATCAGGGATTGAGCCGTGCCTCCTATTTCCCCGGACAGCGAGACCAACCGTTGAGTGCCATCCCCATCGCGGGTAAAAAGCGTCTTCCGCGCATTGCCCCGATAGATTGGGGACTCTGCAAAAAGTTTACCTGGTACAATCATAAGTTCCCTCCTAATTTGTTTAATTTATACCTACATGTTTGAATTATAAGTCGAACAAAGAGAATGTGCAAGACTGCTGTAGACCGGATCAGTACGGATTTCCATCGTTACGGCGTGCATTTGAGTTTCAATCCAAACCCGGGCCTTTTGATCTGCCGAATTAAGCGATTCGATTGAGACCACCACTGTCGCGGTCGACCCCAAATTTGGCCAATGTTTCCAGATCACCAAGCAGTTGTTCGCCATCAAGCACAGGTCGCATAACCTTCTCCTAGATTTAGTTTACTGGTTGAATTTTTCTTAGCATTTTCTCGTTCCCAAATTGGAATTTGGGAACGAGGTAAAAAGTCTGGCTATACTGCCAACGGCCATAAAGTAACATTTTTATGGGACACAGATGAACACAGATTTCACAGATTTTTGTTTAGTTTTTTACCATAATCTGTGTTTATCTGCGAAAATCTGTGTCCTATTCTCTGGCTTTCAGAATGTT
>JAJRVO010000624.1 GCA_024277275.1 Chloroflexota bacterium | reverse complement strand
CAAAAAATGCACTTGTTGGGGTTTTATTTTAAACTTGTCGCCCCCTTTTCTACACTCCCTTGTTCTATGTTATAATTGCCGCCTATGGACAGTGACGCTCTGCCAATAAAACAACGCCCAAGTCTCAACTGGACGGTGGGGGTTGGCCTAATTTTAGCCGCATTGGGGCTATATGTTTCAACATTGGCTCCTACCGTGCTAGAAGCCGATGCCGGCGAGTTTCAATTTGTACCCTGGCTGCCCGGTATTGCTCACCCTACCGGCTACCCATTATACATCCTGCTTGGCTGGTTATGGACGCACCTATTGCCGGTGGGCGAAGTTGCCTGGCGGATGAATCTGCTCTCGGCGCTGTTTGCGGCGTTAGCCGTTGGTTTAACCTATGCAATAGCCCAAAACTTACTTGACACAACTCTGCCCGACACGCCTGTCCCGGCCAGGGTCATAGCGGCCGCTTTGGCCGCCGCAACCCTGGCCGTTACCCACACATTTTGGAGTCAGGCCATTATTGCGGAGGTGTACACGCTCCACACGCTGCTTGTAGCCGGTATTTTATGGATAGCGTTAAGGCATAGAAGAAACCAGAAAGACAAGCCCACCAAATGGTCAGGCAAGCTATTAGCTTTTGCTTTTGGTCTTGGGTTGACTCATCACATTACAACCATCTTGCTCTCCCCTGCCCTGCTCCTTTTTCTGTGGGTAACACAACCTCCTTCAGAGAGAAAGATTGTGGATTTTAGAAAAGTTAAATCGTTCATTATGTGCGGTTTAATTTCACTCATTCCCTTGTTATTGTACCTGTATCTGCCGCTGGTTGCTCCCTTAACCCCTTATACTTCTCTATCCTTAAGCGATACTCAAACTTTGACGTTGTATAATAATTCGGTGCAGGGCTTTTTTCGACACATTAGCGGCACAGTGTTTGCGGGAGAATTGCGACCTGCCGCGATTGGAATGGAACGGTTTATTTTGACCTGGCAACTATTGCGGCAACAAGTTGGTTGGGTGGGGGCAATAGTTGCCATAAGCGGCGTGATAACTTTATGGCAGCAACAGGCCAGTCTACTTTTGTTGACCGGCGGAGCCTTTTTAGCTTTTACAGCTTTTAACTTAACATACTTTATCGGCGATGTGTTTGTGCTATTTATTCCGGTTTGGCTTATTGTTTGTCTCTGGCTCGGTGTTGGCAGCCTGGGACTGGCTCATTGGATTGCCAAAAACTTTGTTCGTAGCAAAATGGGCGCTAACGAGTATGTGGCCTTTGAGCGCGTGAGAGAACGATTAAGCCAGAATATGTATTTAGTAGCAACCATTTTCTTATCAGTGTTGTTTTTTTTGTTACCAATAGTTTTACTGACTACGCGAATATCTCAAGTCGATCAAAAGAACAACACTGCCGCCAGCCAACGATGGCAAAAAATCCTGACAGAACCCATTCCTAAATCCGCTGTTTTATTGAGCAACGACCGAAACGAGATTATGCCTATGTGGTACTATCAATATGTCAAGGGGTCCCGTCCAGATTTACTGGGTCTCTTTCCCCTGATTGTGCCTGACCCCAATTTTTCAAATGTGGGTCGGGTTTTAGACCAAGCTCTGGCCTCAAAGCGGCCGGTTTACCTTATCAAACCAATAGATGGTCTGGGCCTTAAAGCGCGTATTCAGCCAGAGGGAACACTGTTCCGGGCTACGCCGTACAATACCCCCCCTACCTATCCTACCTCTGTAACGCTGCCTCAAATCATCATTCCGTCGTCCTCCGGCACAGAAAAAACGGAAACAATAACATTATTGGGATACGATTTGTCGCCAAATGAAATAGAGCCGGGCGACGACATTACCTTGACCCTGCATTGGCAGACTACACAGAAGTTGAGCATAGATTACACCAGCTATGTGCATTTGATAACCGGCGACGGACAAGGCATTACCCAAAGCGACCACAGGCCGGGAGGCGATTCTTACCCCAGCAATTATTGGCAAATTGGCGAAATCTTGCGCGACCGGCACACGCTCTCTATTCCAACCGACGTGCCGGCCGGTGTGTACCAGCTACGGGTGGGGATGTATTACCAACCGCAGCCGGGCGTTATCAAGGGTATGGGCAATGGCATAGAAATTGGTCAGCTCAAATTAAGGGTTGTTGGTACCTAAAATGAAAAACAATCCTGCACGCAGAGCCTGGTTTATTTTACTCGGCGCTTTTAGCACGTTTTGCTTTCTCACCCTCCTCATCCCCTCCTCAATTTACTGGTACATCATCACTGCCACCGAGCCTTTAACAACCGAGCTAACTTCTGTCAGAGGCATCGTTATAATTGGCGATTCCGGCGACGAACTAACTACTTCGGTCCTCGATGGCAATTCATCCCCAATGGAAGAGGGTTTGACAGTATCTACCGATGATACGTCGCAGGCTATTTTAACCTTTTCAGACGACAGTAGCCTGACCATGTATGGCGATACCATTGTCACTTTTCATCAGGCCCAGACGCCTCGATTTTCATTTGATTCCAATTCAAGATTTTTGCTCATATCCAACCCAACCAAAATTATCATCGAGGTAAAAAAAGGTAGAGTAAGAGCAACTGCCTCGCGGGATCGCGCCGATTTAAATTTTGATATTAACACCCCAGATGCAAATGTAGAACTAAATCAGGGCAGCTTTTCCATAGAAGTCAGCGAGAAAGGAACTCAAGTAATTACTCGCCTGGGAGAGGCCGATGTTATTGCCAAAAACAACGCATCGGTGATGCTAAAAGATGGACAAAGGGCAGTTGTAGGCCCAGATATTCCTCTCTCAGAGCCTTTACCGGCGGCGCAAAATTTACTAAGCGAGAGCAATTTTAGGCCGTCATTTACAGACTCGTGGGAAACCTACGCCATAGTTCCAATAGAAGGCGTTACGGCCACCGTTGACTCCGTTATTTTCCAAAATAGACGCGTGCTTAACTTGCAAAGCGACGGCCAAGACAACGTCCACTCAGAAACAGGAGTTGTGCAACACGTCAATAAAGATGTACGAGATTTTCAATCGCTGCGGATTTTTGCGGAGGTGCGGCTGGTTCACCAGTCGCTCCCCGGTGGAGGGCAGCTTGGCTCAGAGTTTCCCATTATGCTGCACGTTGCCTACAAAGATGCAGACGGCAATGACCGCGATTGGTTTCACGGGTTTTACTACTCTCCCTCGCCCGATAACTATATTCTCTACGATCATCCCGATAACTCCAGCGAGCGGATTGCTCGTTTTATCTGGTATCCCTATGAATCGGTCAATTTACTAACAACCCTGGGACCCGCTAAACCGGCCTTCATTAAATCCATCCGCATTTATGCGTCCGGCTGGATTTACGACGCAATGGTAGCCAACATTTCTCTGTTAGCAGAAGAGTAATCCAACGTATGCCTCACGCTTTCCGTTCCTCCTGGATTTTTCCCCTTGGCGTTATTTTTGTAATTTACGCCGCTCTCAGCTTTTACCAAATCAACCTGCCGGGCCTGCATTATGACGAGGCGTTTGAAGTAGCGCCCGCGCTCCAACTTTTGCTGGGGCAGCCGGTCGCCGCTTTTAGAGACAGCGCCTTAACCCTGGGTCAACAAACCTTCCCACTGATGACCCAAGACTACATTGGCGCCATCAATACCTACGCGGCCCTTCCTTTTATTGCCTCACTTGGATCGACTCCGGCGGCCCTGCGTACAATGTCAATTATAACCGGGGCAATTACTTTAGGCTTAACCTTTGCTGTAGCTTACCGGCTAACCGGCAAACAATGGGCGGGCCTAACAGCGACGCTTATTTTATCGGTTGACCCCACCTTTATATTCTGGAACAGACAAGGAGTATTTGTTACCGCCGTAACCGCAACCATCGGTTTAGCCGCCGTCTATTGCTGGTTGCGTCGCTTTCAAAGCGGGTCGACACGGTGGAGCGCAGCCGGCGCACTTTTATTTGGGTTGGGCGTTTATGCCAAATTTTTATTTTTGTGGCTCATAGCCGCTCTGGTTGGAGCCGTAATTTTGCTTAATATACGCCGGCTCTGGAGCAACCGAATTAAAGCGATAAACCGATTGCCGATTATGGAGGCTTTCGCTGCTCTGCCGGCCTTTCTTTTGGGATGCAGCCCCTTAATTGCTTACAACCTGCAAACCGGCGGAACATTTTTGAACATTGCCCAAAATGCCTCTACCTCCTACTACGGAGTCGACAATTTAGCTTTTAGGGCTAACTTAATTGAGCGATTGAGTCAGTTTATCACGGTGTTAAACGGAACGCATCTTTGGTATTTGGGAGATATCGTTGGAAATGTGTGGGGACCTGTTTTTTTTGGGGCGATTATGTTTTTTGTAGTTTATCTGGCTACACGAAATCAATTTTTCGCTTCAAACCCTTCCCAAACCGCCCACCCGTTCCCCCCGGATAAAGTGGCTCTATTTCCGTTTCTGGTTATCGGTTTGGTTATTTTAGCCAGTATCGGGACAGTCTCTGCCCTTTGGATTACCCATTTTGCCATTTTAATGCCCTGGCCCGCTCTGGCTGTTGCCATCGGTGGGTGGTTTATTTTGGAGTCCAAAGCGCGCTTTGGACTCCGCACAAGTTATTTGCAGAAATGGAGCATGTTAAAACTCCTGCTCCTGGCCGGGCTGACAATACTGGTCATCACCAACCTATCCAGCTCAATCCGTTATCATCTGGCTCTAACGGAAAGCGGAGGATTAAGCAGCCACTCCGATGCAATCTACGACCTTAGTGATTGGCTGGCTCAACACGCCAACGGCCCGGTAGCGGCGATGGATTGGGGCCTGGCCGCGCCGGTGACGTACCTGACACACGGCCAGGTAATGGCGACAGAACTTTTTGGCTACAAATGGCAATCTGGCATACAATTAACGGAACGCTTAAATGGATTTATTGCTCAACCGGACACGCTCTATTTATGGCGCGCGCCGGACGAAATCATCTTCGACCGCAGCGCCGAATTCAAAGCGATTTATCGCCCGCAAAACCTGGAAGAAACCATTGAAGAGGCGTTCTATGAAAAAAGCGGTCGCCCTATTTTGGGCGTGACTCGCCTGGTTAAGAAAGGCACGGCCGGCAATCCGCCTAAATAAACGGTTTTGGACTTAGTAAAAAATACGGTCAAAGATGAAACAATCTATCACTCGCTGGTATCTCAACTACATTAAACGCCCCCTCTTGGCATTTTTTAGAATGCCCGGCGCCAGAGGCTTTGGGATGCTATTGATTGTTTTTGCCGGGGTTGTAACGGTCTCCATCATCGACCTGAATCTAAATTATATTCACCCTGAAACAGGCAAAAAATTAGACATGGGGGCGGCAATTTATACCGTTTTTGCCCTGCTTGTTTTTGAATCCCCCCTGCCATTGCCAGGCTCCTGGATTACCCGGCTGGTCTTTTTTGCCGTGCCTATCTCCGGTTTGCTGGTTTTGGGGCAAGGGTTAATACGGCTGGGCAACACTCTATTTGACAAGGACTTATGGAACAAGGCTATGGCTTCAACTTATAATGATCACACAATTGTTTGCGGTTTGGGTAAAGTCAGTTTAAAAGTAATTCGGTGGGTGTTGGACCTCAATGAAGAGGCGATTGTCATTGAACAGAGCAAAAACAATCCATTTATTGACGAGGTTCGCAGTTGGGGCGTCCCCGTTGTTATCGCCGACGCGCGTCGCCCGGAAGTTCTGGAAGAGGTGAACATTAAAGAGGCCGAGTCCATTGTGCCATGCACCAACGACGATTTAACCAACCTGAGAATCGCCCTGGAAGCACGACGATTAGCGCCGGAACTCAAGGTTGTTTTACGTATGTTTGATATGCAAATGGCCGAAAATGTACGCGAGGGTTTTGATATTCACACCGTCTTCAGTATCCCCGAAATCTCCGCCCCGGCGTTTGCCGCAGCCGCCACCAGAGCGCCCCTGGATCACGCCTTTGCCTTTGGCGAGGGAGAAGAACGAAGACTGCTAACCATCACAAAATTCACCCTGGTGCCAGAGTCTGTGCTGGTGGGCTATACAGTTGGTCAACTAGAGGACGAGTTTGGGGTGGCAGTCATTGCCCAGCGCCGGCAGGGTAAGTTTACGCTGCATCCCACTAATGAAGTGGTTCTATCCGCCGGAGATCGCTTTATTGTTTCGGCCTCAATAGAGACCTTAAACTTGCTTGCCACGCTTACTCCCCCTACCCGGGAATACAATCGCTATCTTAAAGGGCGTTGGCCCATAAAAACAACAGCTACCCCGGCAGTTGGAAAGCGATAATTGTCTGGGTTCCGTAGATAAAAGCCCCCATTCCAACGATAATTGCCAGGCCGGCCAGGATGAGCTTATAGGGGGCAAAGCGTTCCGAGTCGGTTAATACGGCGTAAGTTCCGGCCAGGGCGTGCATCAGCACAAAGAAGAGAAAAGCAATGTCGATGACCTTCCACATCGGGTCGGCCATGCGCTCAAGGATGCGGTTAAAGT
>JAJRVO010000623.1 GCA_024277275.1 Chloroflexota bacterium | reverse complement strand
TTAAAGTAAAGCAGCCATAACACGGTGAGGATTGGCAGGACAAGATAAATACCCAACCATTGCCAGCGCACTTTAGCTTGAAAAATCTTTATAATATTTCCGGCAGACAGGTTTTGGGGTAACGGAGTCGCGCAAAAAAAATGTATAAGCCAACCAAACCAACAGCCGGGACAGCTTCAAAACGCATTGTCAGGCTAACCGCCATAGCTACACCGCAAACAAGAACCCAAAAGAGGCGATGTCGGGCTTGCGCTCTGTGGAATGCTTGATAAATGCTCCACATCACCATCAAGAAAATGAGGGCCATAACCGAGTGTTCCCACAGCAGCCGGGCATAAACCCAGGCAATGGTACAAAGACCGTACGCAAGGGCCGTCAGACTGGCCGCAAGCCGGGAGAAATCCAGGTCAGTTAGCCAAATAAAAAGGAGACTGCCGGTAAGGGAAGTGACAATAGCGCTGGCAAGCAAACTGACGTGAACAGCATTGAGACCGGAGATTGTGTGTCCCAGCCAGATTAGCGGCGCAGCAAGTAAAGAGATGCCGGGGGCTTTTTTGGTGTAGAGATTGCCGTCTTTACCCCAAATACCGGGCGGCGTGGTGTGCCAATGATTGGTCCAGATAAATTGGTTAACATCGGCCCGGCCATACTGGACAAGGTTATTGCCAACCGCAAAACCCACAAACTCATCCATAACGTGAAGTTTGCCGGAAAAACTGAGGAGGTAAATTGAAAAAAGAAAAAGGCCTATCCAAAAGGCCAGGGTGGAAGATTTTATCATTGACTTACTCAAACAAACGACAGGTAATCAATGTCCATATCGCTTCCACACCGTCTCGCCAACCGATCTTTTTTCCTTCGTAACTGGTCCGCGGATTGTAAGAGATGGAAACTTCCCGGATATGGTAACCGGCCTTAAGAAGTTTAGCCGTGATTTCGGGTTCAAAATCAAAACCGACACGCTTTAATTTAATATTCTGTAAAATCTCGGCTTTAAACACTTTGTAAGCCGTTTCCATATCGGTTAAACGTCCATTGAATAGAATGTTCGTCAGTATGGTCAAGAATTTATTGGCCAATCTGCTTTTGAGAGGAACCGGGTTTCCGTTGCCTTTAAACCGAGAGCCGTACACCACCTGACATTCTCCGGCCAAAATAGGAGCCAACAATCTATCATACTCTTGAGGATTCAATTCCAAATCGGCGTCTTGTATCAAGATAATATCGCCCGTAGCAAAATTAAACCCGTGGCGCACAGCGGCCCCTTTACCAAAGTTCACCGGCGAGGCATAAACTTTAACCAAATCTGCCTGGGCCAAATGCGACCGCTGGACCAGGTCCAGACTACCGTCGGTAGAGCCATCATCCGATACAATAATCTCTTTTTCAATATTTTCCAGTTCTACCGCAACAACTTTATCCAGCACTTCTTCAATGGTTGAGGCTTCATTATGGACAGGAATTACAACGCTCAGTTTCAAATTCTATTTCTTTCTCTGTATTAGAATTGAGATTACGTAGCATGGTAAGCCAAGTTGCTGCCAACAGCAAAAACGCCCAACCGATTCGGGGCATTGTGGTAATTGAAAATTCTCTAACTTTTTTCTGACAATCTTCATATTTAGTTTCTACTGTTTTGTGTTATAGTCGGTTATATAACCAAAAAGACTATAATTTCACCCCTTCCAACCGGATACTTTGATAAGGAAAACAGATTATGGCGTCTGAATTCAACTGTCGAAAATGTCACGTAAGAGATCGCTGCATTGATGAGAGCAGCAACCCAAGCAGTATTAAGGATATGTTCCGGTATGCGTTTGAGGTACGCACAGATACGCTGGCCACTTGGGGACATCTGCAGACTAATTGCTTGCTGGCTAAGGCCAGAGCGGCTAACAGTGAAGAAATGCGGGGCAAGGCTTTGAGCCGGCGTATAAATCGGTTACGCGCAGCCAAGTTAAAATTACCCACAGCTCAAACCAGTGGACAAAAAGCGGTCAAGAGAGCCACAAACCAACTCGGTCCGGTTGTTATTGGCCGTGAAGAGTTTAACTCAGAGTTTAACAGCCGTTCCACAAAGGCCGATAAGCCCAGTTATCTTGAGCCGGTAGTTAGAACAGGACAAAAGTATCTCACTGGTCCCTTAAAGCCGCTGCCATCTATGGAGTTAGAAGACTCAGAGGGGGAACGGGAGTTTTACTGGTTAACTATTCACACATTCTGAAACCCGGCGATCGTATTCAGTTAGGAACCGTTCAACTCATCTTTGACAAGGTGCCTGAACTGGTTTTTAGAGCGACAAGAAACAAATGGATACGTCACGTCATCACTATCACCGCTACCGGCGAGAAGTTCGTCATCACGCCATCCAATGATACCTTAATTGGTCGTAGCGACGCTCAGCTTAACTACGTGCCTGATCTGGATATGGGGCGTTACGGCTCAGTGGCTCAGCGAGTTTCTCGCCACCACGCGCTTATAAAGTGGCAAGATGGACAACCCTACGTGGAAGATTTGGGAAGCGGTTTTGGCACTCGCCTACGCGGGGAATTGCTAATGCTGGGTCGATCTACCCGTCTTTTGCCCGGCGACCATATGTGGCTGGCCGGTTGTGTATTGGCTTATGATGTGGAAGTAGAAGCACCGGCAATGGCTGCTTGATAGACTCAAATTCTTAATTGCTGATAGAGACGGCCCCCATATCCGTAAAATTGACGGTGTGGGAGCCGTCTCTGTTTTAGGATTAAGCAGATTCTCTGCTAGAAACAATCTGAATAGACTTCTCCAAAATTTCCATTGCCTCATCGGCCAAATCCCTGGTTAGCATTAAGGGAGGCATAAGACGAGTAGAACTGACGCCGCAAGGCAACAACAGTAACCCGTTGTAAAAAGCCTGGTGGATAACGTCAGTGGCAAACTGTTTGGCCGGTTCTTTGGTGACAAGGTCCTTGACAAACTCCATGCCTATCATTAACCCTTTACCCCGCACCTGTCCAATAACAGGATAATGAGTTGCCAACTCTTCCATTCGCTCTAGCAAATAGTTACCCATTGTAACCGCGTTAGCCATATATTCATTTTCTACCAGTTCCAGAGTAGCCAGGGCCGCCGCACAGCAAAGCGGATTACCGCCAAAAGTGTTGCCGTGCGCGCCGGGTTTCCACTGTTCCATCAACGATTTACGAGCCACAACCAACCCAATAGGCATCCCCGAAGCCAACCCTTTGGCCGAGGTCAGGATATCGGGTTGAACGCCCCAGTGTTCTACGGCAAACATTTTGCCGGTTCTCCCAATGCCGCTTTGCACCTCGTCGGCGATGAGCATAATGCCATAGCGGTCGCATAGCTGGCGCAAGCCGGGCAAAAAACTATCCGGCGGTACAATATATCCCCCCTCGCCCTGAATAGGTTCCACCAAAATACCGGCGACTTCATTGGCCGGCACGCTGCTCTGAAACAAAACATCTTCAATATAATTGAGAACGGCTTCTCCCTGGTCGTCACCGGCCAACACCGGACGGTAGTTATTGGGATAAGGCACGTGGGTAACACCGGGCATTGTTGGGAAAAATTGGCTCTGCTGGGTGACTTTGCTTGAAGTAAAGGCCAAAGACCCCATTGTACGGCCATGAAAGCCGCCCAAAAAGCCAATAAAACGTTGGCGGCCAGTCACGTAGCGAGCTAACTTTAATGCGCCCTCCACGCTCTCAGTGCCGGAGTTGGCGAAGAAGGTCATCACCGGCTCATCCATTGGCGCAATAGCGTTTATCTTTTCGGCCAATTGTACCTGCAATTCATGGTAGTAATCCGAGGAAATATGCAGGAATCTATCGGCAGCGTCTTTGATGGCCTGGACTACTTTGGGGTGGGAGTGGCCCGTGGCTGCAACGGCAATACCGGCCACACAGTCAATAAAGCTATTACCGTCCACATCCCAAACTTCTGCCCCGCGCCCATAGTCCATTACAAAGGGATAATCGCGAGCATAAGAGGCGGGTAATACTTGAGCGTCACGGTCCAATAGGGCTTGCGCTTTGGGGCCGGGCAATTTGGTTTTTACACGTTTTTCATGTTGGGTCAACGGTGTCTTTTCAGCAACTAAAGGTGTTGTCATTTTATACGCTCCTTTAAAATAGTTGGTTTTCAATAGAATGGCCTCTGGTTGTTGATCTGTTGCCATACCAGAAACCGGCAGTAATACATACAACGGCAAGTTATCAAGAGATAAGAAATGTTTTTTAAGCTATATGAAATTTGGGAGACAGCAAATTAAAAAGAGGCAGCGTTTGGAGACCGGTTTAAAAAACCAAAGCAAACGCCGGCTTCAATTGGAGGGTGATGGGTTAAGTCCAGCAGCCAAGAGCCAGGGGTATTAAAGGCCAGCTATGCGGACATAAATTGATATGATTGTTTTTGATGACCATCATTTTATAAATCTTCATCTACAAACCTTAACGACGTCCCAATACGGCCGCTACATCGTTGCGTAAGCGATCCAGGTCGTAGCCGCGCGGGTCAGATTTTCGACCGGGGGGGAGGGCGATGTCTAAATGACCCATAATATCGTCAACGCTAATGTTGTATTTGTGGGCCAAATATGCGCACAAAGCTACGTTGGCCTGATGTTGGGCGTCAGGATAAGGATCCGCGCCGTTATTTAAGTTAACCAACTCTATACCCAGAGTGTAATCGTTGCAAGAGTTGCGCCCTTTCCACACGCTCCGGCCGGCATGCCAGGCCCGGTGCATATCTTGAACGTGTTGGGCAATTTGACCGTCTTTTCCAATTGTGAAGTGGGCGCTCACTTTGGCATTAGGGTTGTTAAACCAATTAATCACCCCTTCCAGTGAATCGTTAGCGGTAGAATGAATTACAATGGCTGTAATATCATCAGGACGACGCCGATTGTTAAAATGAGGCGACCCGGTCCAGCGGATGGATGGTTTTTGCGGCCCGCCGCCAGGGGCAGGAGTTGGGGAGGGAACGGAAGGTGTTGCGGTTGGCACAATCGGTGTAGAAATGGGTGTTGGTCTGGGTGGCGTTGGCGGAGGCGGCGCTGGTGGCGGGGGCGTGGTCGGTGTTGTCGGGCTGTCGCCAACAGGCGGAATAACCAGTACCTGACCTATCCAAATCCGGCTTGGGTTTGAGATGTTATTAGCTCGCTGAATAATGGGATATTTGCGAGCATTACCGTAAAACCTGGCGGCAATTCTGCTCAAGCTATCGCCTCGCTTAACGGTGTAGGTGGTCATAGTTCCGGCAGATGCGCCCTCTGCATACTGCATTAGAAACTCGGCAACAACCTGACTTATCGTTTTACCCTCTCCCGTAGCGCGATTTGCTGCTGTTTGAAAAGTGGTGTCATCCATATCTACTGGAACGTTTTGCGTTGCCATGTCTGTCTCCTATAAAACCTTGTCATTTGTCATTTGTCATTCGTCCCTGGTGTTATTTGCCCGAACCAGGTTTCATAAGGCGCGGGTGATGCAGTTAAAAACAAATGACCAGGGACAAATGACGAATGACGCCATCGGGGTCAACCTTTACAATACGTGTAAAATACGGCCACAAGCGCCGCAATAGGTCAACTCTAATCCAGCCCGGGCACGTTGAAGCTTGTTATTGGAGGGTGTCATACCACAGCCCTGACATACCCCATCTTTTACCACAGCCACAGCGCGCCCGGCCTTTTTGGAACGCAGTTTTTCGTAATTGCTTAAATCGCCACTATCAACACTGTTGGCAACAGCAGGGCGTCGCTCTGTTAATTCTGCGCGTTTGGCTTCAAGCGTGTTTTGTGTTTGCTTTAGTTGTTCTTGTTCAGCCGCCCACGCCGCTTGAAGTTCAGATAACGCTGTCTGCGCTTGGTCAAGAGTCTCTTCTGCTTCTTCTACACTAAGCATAGCTTCTAACAGACTCTCTTCACGTTGACCGTGCCAGCGCTTCAGCGAGGCGACTTCATCCTGCAAGTTGGCCGCCTCCTTGGCATTAAGCACCATACCGCTGTAGAGTTTCTTTTCCTGGTTGTTAATTTTGTCTGTAAGACTTTTGACTTCAAGGTCCAAATCCTTCATGGCCGTCTGCGCTTTGCGTAAATCCTTGTCGGCAATCTCAACTGCATTTTTGGCCCTTTTCAAGGCTTCACTCTCGCCCAGTTTGGCTGCAATGCCGGCCAATTCCTGGTTGGTTTTGTCAATCTCGCTATCAATGGATTGTAGTTGGTAAAGTTGAAGCGTACGGCCCACAAGCAGACCTCTATAATGGGGTTAAATTTTGAAGCAAAAAGCTAGAGACATTATAACACTGTTATGGAAAGTAGTAAAGGAAACACAGGACTTTCGGAGCAAACTCAATATCACATAAAAAGGAAGGTCATTGTCACCAGGATTTGGGTATGATATACTGTATTATAAGGAGAAGAATAATGCCAAAACTAACGCGAGAAGAAGTTGAACAGATTATTGAAACGGCCCGCGAAAAAGGGGAAAGGCCGGACCTGTGCCAAGCCGAACTGAGCGAGACAGATCTGCGCGAGGCCGATCTGCGCGGAGTTGGGTTGAATGGGGCTGACCTGCGTGGAGCCAACCTGTACCGGGCAAAGCTGGATGAGGCCGATTTAGGCGAAACCGATTTGCGTGGGGCTAACCTGACTTTAGCCAACTTGCGTGGGGCCAACCTGATTATGGCCGACCTGCGCGAGGCCAATCTGCGCGGGGCGCACCTGGGCGAGGCTAACCTGGGCTACGCCACTCTCCACGGCGCCGATTTGAGCGAGGCCGACTTGGGTTATGCCAACCTGGGCAACGTCGATTTGGGCGAGGTCAACTTAAGCGGAGCCAATCTGCGGGGAGCCACAATGCCGGATGGGACAATCCAATTGTAAACAAAACATTTTGCTACGTGGTACAATCTTGTTAAATGAAGCCGGTCAGAGAAAAACGCCCCTGACCGGTTTTTGTTAGTTCAACTGTATCATCTCAAAATGTAGGGGCGTACCCTTGTGGTCGCCCAATTGGGCAGTCACAAGGCGCTGCCCCTACCCCGAATTATTGAGAAGATGCGTTCAACTTCTAAAAACCTGCAACTTTTTGCCGGAAACGTTGTATATTAAAGTAGGAGCAACCCCCGTGACGCCAGCGGATAAACCAACTGACGCAGAAATTGTGGCCCAGGTTCTGGCGGGCGACCAGGCCCAATATCGCCTGCTGGTCGAACGCTGCCAACGGGTTGTTTTCAATGCCGCTTACCGTCTGCTTGGCAACCGGGAAGAAGCTGCCGACGTAACGCAGGACACATTTCTTCGCGCTTACCAGGCCCTGGCCTCATTTCAGCCCGATAAGCCGCTGGCTCCCTGGCTGTGTCGAATTGCTATCAACCTGTCGCTCAACCGGCTCAAGCGACAACGCCCGGCCCTCTCGTTGGATGACGACCGGCACAGTCCAGCCCTTGAGCTTTCCGACTCGTCGGCTGAGCCGCAAGCCAACCTGCTGCAAGCCGAACGACAGCATATTTTGCGCCAGGCTATCTTAACTCTGCCGCCGGAGCAACGAGCGGTGATCGAAATGCGTCACTTTCAAGGGCATACTTATGATGAAATTGCTGCCGAGCTAAATATTTCATTGCCAAACGTCAAGAGCCGGTTATTTAGGGCCAGGAAAAAACTACGCCAAATTTTAGAAAAGGATGCGTAGACCGTGACCAGCAAACATTGCACAATTCAAGAGGAGACTGTCCACCTGTATCTGGATGGAGAATTGAGTCCCTCCGAACGGGAGACATTCATCGCCCACTTGCAGGGGTGTTCTGCGTGCCAAACCCGCCTGGCTGAACTGAAAACGTTATTCGCCCAGTTGGCATCGCTGGAAGAGGTCGCGCCGCCGGACGGCGTAGCGTCACGGGTGATGGTCAACCTACCGGCGTTTGCCCCCCCACCCCGATATGTTGCGCTTGGCCGGTTGGCCCTTGCCGGGCAAATCGCTATCGGGCTGGCGCTGATGTTAGCTGTCTGGCCAATGATTGTTTCAAACTTTAACGGTCAATTTGCGCCGTTTCAAAAAATAGACGTGTGGCAACTGGCAGCGCGTTTTACTGTCCCCACTCCACCCCAAATAATTGAAATCGCGCGTCAATTTGAGTGGCAATTGTGGTTAACTGTGTCCAAAACAACCTTGTCTCTAAATAGCCGGCTAACGGAATTGATCGCCAATTTGGGACAGAAGATACAGACCCAATGGCCGCCCGGCATTGAGCTTTCAGGGTTTAACGTTTCGTCAAGCGCAGTAATTGCTCTGGTCGTCGGCCTCACTTTGGCCTGGCTTATCGGCAACGGGGTCCTGCTTCGTCACAATTGGCCCTCACTAAAAAATGGAGGAACATCATGATTTACCAAGCTATCCCTTTAATCCCAACAGCAGTTGTCGCAAATAATATGGCTGCTACAACTAGCAAAGTCACCGCAGCCGCCTCAG
>JAJRVO010000622.1 GCA_024277275.1 Chloroflexota bacterium | reverse complement strand
TCCCTACTTCCTACTTCTTACTCCCTGGTTATACAAAATTTTCTAAGATTAGCCCAAACGCCTCATTGCCACTAAAATAGGCGCTGTTATGGGCAAACAGCGTCACCCAAATCAAACCCAAAAAACAATGGTGAAACATTTATCCCCCCATCTTGGGTTGGGGGGCATTTTGTTTATTTTTCTGATACTCAGCGTGCTGCACAGCGTCATTGTCCCTATTACCCAGGGAGAGGACGAGTTAGCCCACTATCGCTACATCGCCTTTATTGCTCAAAATGGTCGCCTGCCGATAAACAATGCCGAGCGTGAGCAAGCCTGGTATCGCGCCGATTGGCCGCCCTTGTATCACTTGCTGACAGCTTTGGCGGTTAGCCCCCTTGATACCAGTCGCCCCCACCTGAAAGATGTGGGCGAGTCGCCCCGCCGCCGGTTGGTCGGCGAGATTTTTTACCCCCGCCTCATCATTTACACCGAGGATGCCAACCGCCCCTGGCAAGACGGCATCCTGGCCTGGCACATTGGCCGCTTTATCTCTATTTTATTTTCCGGCGCAGCCCTGGTTTTTACCTACCTGACCGCTCTTGAGTTATGTAAAACAGCAAGGGAGCAAGGGAGCAGGGGAGCAGGGGAGCAGAGAAGCAGGGGAGCAGGGGAGCAGGGGAGCAGGGGAGCAGGGGAGCAGGGGAGAGCTTTCACCCCCGCCCCTCTGCCCCCCCGCCCCCCCGCCCCCTTGCCCCCTTGCTCCCCTGCTTCCTCGCATTTTGTGGCGACTGCCGCCGCCGCTCTCTTGGCCTTCACCCCGCGCTACCTCTTTACCTCGGCTATGCTTGGGGATGATAGCTTGTTTGTGCTGCTGTCGGCTATGTTCATCTGGCTTTTGCTTCGCGCCTTGCGAGGCGATGACCGTTGGAGGGTGTACGCCGTATTGGGCCTTTTGCTTGGTTTGTCTATTACCACCAAATACAGTACCGGCCTTTTGCCTCTGGTAATTATCCCGGTGACGTTGTGGCGAGCGCGGCAAGCGAATTGGTGTTGGTTTCAATCTTTGGGGCGACTCGCCCTGGCCTGGTTCTTTGTTCTGCTGGGTTCAAGCTGGTGGTTTGGCTGGCTCGGCTACTACTTCAACACCATCAAAGAAAACGGCCTCGTCTTTGGCTTGCTCAGCCCTATGCTGGCTGCCGGTCCCGATGTGAGTATGCGCCGCGTCTTTGCCTTTTTTGGCGGCGACCAGTTCACCGGCCCCATCCGCCCCGACGCCGTTGCCGACGGCAGCTTTGGGCAGTGGCTCGCCTACCTGTTTCAAACCTTTTGGGGAGTCCCCGTATTAGAACATGATCCCTTCTTCCCGTGGGCCTACCTGATCATGCTGCTCTTTTGTCTTTTAGCCGCAGCCGGTTTGTGGCAACTCCGGCAAACCGCCAACTCCCAAACCCAAATGTCGTTGGGCGTACTGGCCCTAATTATCGCTTTGCTGCTGCCCTTTCCCATTCTGCGCTACTTTCTCACCTTCAACATCCTCGAAACCGGCCAGGGCCGCCACATCCTTTACCCCGCCGCCCAATCCATCCCAATCTTGCTCACGTTGGGTTGGTTCACCTTATATCAATTAACAATTAACAATGAGCAATTAACAAATTCAAAATTCAAAACTCAAAGGCTGAACACGCAACACGCAACACGCAACACCGCGCTTGTTATCCCTGTCCTGTTACTCATTTGGTCTCTCTTCCAGCTTTACTACATGTCAAAAACCTACCCCGCCCCCTTGCCCGTGCAGACAACCACTTTTAACCCGGCCTCTATCCCCCAACCGCTCAAGCACAACTTTAGCGACGCCATCCAATTTCTCGGCTACGATTTTCAGCCCGACCCGGAGCGGGCTATCATTAACCTGACCCTGTTTTGGAAAGCGCTGGAACCTGTCGATGAAAACTACCGGACTCAGATTCAACTGGTCGACCCGGACGGGCAGCCCCACTTTACCTGGCTCAGTCACCCGCTAAATGGGCGCTATCCCACCCGTGCCTGGGACAAAGGCGACATCATCCGCGACACTCTGCCCCTGCCCCTGGCCGCCGTACCCGCTGATACCTACAACATTCAGGTCGACCTGCTGCACGAGGCAGAAGATACGCCCCTCAATGATGAGCCGTTCCAGATTATTCAAATGCCCCTGGTCAAAACCCAACCCATCGCCAACGCCGCAAAACTAACCGAGAATATCGAGTATCGCCTGTGGGTAGACAATGACCCGGTTCGCCACCGCCAAACCCTACCCCTGTCCTGGCGATTTGATGAAATCCAATCTGAAAATAATCCAAAATCCAAAATCCAAAATCCAAAATGGATTGTGCTTGGTCCCGATGACATTCCACATTTGCCCATTGCCGCCGGCGATGCTACAGCCATCTTCATAGTCGGCGCCGATTGGCTCAGCGGCGACTACCGCTTGGGCCTGGAAAATGAGGCTGTTCAGACAGAGCCTTTGTTTACCGTTGCCAATGATGTTCGTTCATTCGACCTTCCCCCCTTGCAGGAGGGGTACATCCCTGTCGAGGCCAATTTTGCCAACCAGATTAAACTTCTGGGTTATACCCTGTCCAGCCGCCGGATTGAGCCGGGAGAGGGCATAACTTTGGGGCTGGTCTGGCAAAGCCTGTCCCCCGTGCTGCCCGACGCAGTTACATTTGCCGTTCTGCTCGATGCCAATCAACAACCCTATGGCAGCGTCGACCGCTACCCCGATGGCTTTTACAGCCCCATCCTGTGGGCCGAGGGCGAAGTTATCCGCGACTCTTTCACCCTACCCGTTCAACCCGACGCGCCGCCCGGCGTTTACACCTTGCATCTGGGCCAGTACCAACTCATCAACGGCCAACCCGTGTCGCTGCCCCTTTTTCATAAAGAGCAGCCCACGGCTGATACCGCCGTTGTCATCGGCCCCTTCAAAGTCGGCGGCCCTCCACCCGATATCACCACCCAAAACCCCATTCCCCAAATCACTCTCAACCAACCCATCGGCAACCAGATTACCCTACTTGGCTATGACCTGACCGACCAGGATGGTCAACCAATTATCAATTATCAATTATCAATTACCAATTATCAATTGACTCT
>JAJRVO010000058.1 GCA_024277275.1 Chloroflexota bacterium | reverse complement strand
CTCGCCGGTGACTGCGGGAACCATATTCTCAAGAACCCGGGCTATGCCGGTCGGGAAAACATTGATGCCCTTGACGGGCAGCATATCATCGGAACGGCCAATGACGCTGAATCTAAAACCGGTCCGTCCGCAGCGACAAGGTCCAACGCCCTGTATCGCCAGTATGTCCGAAGTTCGGTAACGTAGCAGAGGTTGGGCCTCTTTTTTCAGGTGGGTCAGGACCATTTCGCCGGTAATGCCTTCTTCAAGGGGCAGATCCTCGCCGCTGATCGGATCGATCAACTGAAGCAACAGAGCGCCCTGGCCCAAAAAGTGGAGTTGGTACTTCTCATCGCAGACCGAGGCGAAGTTGCAAAGGACATCAGAAACCCCGTAGTTGGCGTTCTGTGCCCTCATACCCCAAACGTTTTCGATCCGCTGCCGGTAGACCGGATTATCAAGCCCCGGCTCGCCCCCGAATAGACCTAGCTCAAGACCCAACTCAACAGGCTCAATGCCCAACTCTTCGCGGACAACGTCTTCCAGGTACTTGGGGTACGATGGGGTACCGGAGATGACCGTTATGCCGGCTTCTTGGATGACCCTGACCAACTGGCGAGAGTTACCCACGCCAAAGGGAAAGACCGTAGCTCCGGTTGTCTCCAGGTTGGCGTGGTCTGTGTAGCCACCCATCCAAAGGCAGTAGTTAAGGCAGTGGACCACCCGGTGGTGGGGCCTTAACCCGCCGGCCCAAAAGGCTCGCGCCCCACAGTCGTGTGTTAGCTTCAGGTCTTTTTCGGTCAGGGCCGTGTAAACAAAGCGGCCCGTAGCGCCCGAGGTCCGATGAACCCGCCGGATCGAATCTGCGGGCGCGGCCAGGAAATCGCCAAAAGGAGGCTCCCTTTTTTGGGACTGACGCAACTCGGCTTTAGTGGTAAAGGGTAAACGGGAGAGGTCCTCAACATCCTGTATGTCATCGGCGGTCAGGCCGGCCTCGTTGAATTTCCTTTTGTACATATCGCTATTGGCATAGACATATTGGACCTGGCGCATAAGCAGTTCATGCTCCATTTGGCGCTGCTCTTGGGGCGATATAGCCTCCATCTCCTCATTCCACATGCTGCGATCCATACATCCTCCCTACTTCTTACTTCTTTCGGAAACAGGCTGAGTAGTTACTTTCCCGGACTTATTTCCGCTTCATTTCGGCCAGTTTCTTTTCGACAAACTCCGCCTGGTTCTGCGCTCCAACGCAAATGAGAAGGTGGCCGGCCTCAATTTCCAAAATCTGCTCAAAGCTTGCATCCAATCCTTGATCAATAGCGATGCGTGATAACTTTAAAGCTAAAGGCGACCGCTCGCCGATTTTTTGGGCCATAGCCAGCGCCTCATCAAGAAGATTGTCATTGGGGACAACTCTATTGACCAGACCAATGCGGGTCGCCTCCTGGGCATCGATAAATTCACCGGCAAAAATCAACTCTTTGGCCTTACCCAGTCCGACCAGTTGCGTCAGCAGTTTGGTTCCGGCTGTGGTGACGGTCAGCCCGACCCCGGTTTCCGGAAAGCCAAACTGGGCATCCTCCGAGGCAATGCGGATGTCGCAACTCATAGCGAACTCGCAGCCACCGCCAACGGCGTAGCCACGGACTGCCGCGATAAGGGGCTTGCCCAGCTTCATGATCACCCGCTGGATATCCTGAAGCCGGTCAGTTTCTTCACGCCAGGTCTCGATACTCTTGCCGGCTGCGGTCTCTTTAAGATCCTCTCCGGCGCAAAAAGCCCGGCCTGCTCCGGTCAAAATGATTACTGCCGCCTCTTTATCCTGCCTGGCCTGGTCAAGCCGGGCCATAAAATCCCGGAGTAGTTCGACATTGATAGCGTTGAGTCGCTCCGGCCGGTTGAGCGTAATGATTCCAACGTTTCCCTCGCGTCTGTAAAGAACAGTGGCTTCTGTCATATTAATTAACCTCCACAGCAATTTTTGATACCCGTAATAAAAAGCGGTCGAGATGACCGTTTTTTTTGTTACTTGATTGGCCCAAAGTCCGCCCGGCTAAGGCCCAACTGCCGCAGGATGCCGCGCACTGTGCCGGGCGGAATGTCTTTACGCCCCCAATTGGCAATAATTGATCGTTTGCCCGTGCCGGGATTGCGCCATACCGTATGGCTACCCCGCCCCTGCCGTTCAATCTGGCAGCCTAACCGCTTTAAACGTTTGGATAGTTCCCTGTAGCGCATCAGGCCGGAACCGGGAGGGTTAGTTCCGTCATCTCTACAGGCTGTAAGGCTGCCGGCCGGGGTTCGCCGCGTTCATCCAACACTTCCAGAAATAAATCAATGGCTTCCTGAACATTATGCTGAATTTCTGCCAGGTCGTGACCAAAGGTGAACAACTCTGGCACATCGGGACTGGTTACACTATAGGTTTGGCTGGCTTCATCCCACTCGAGGTTGAGCCTGATATTATAAAATTTCATTGCTTTATCCTCCACCCGTTTATGTTATCACCTCGTCTCCCGAACATCAATAACTTGCTGGTCTTCAATCCCTTCGAGGACCGGTATCAACTCCTCTTTGGTACAACCGCTGATTTTGAGGACCGTATCCCAGTGGTCGGGTTGTTTCGGGGTCCGGACACTTCCCCAGGCCATAATTCCCCAGCCTTTTTCAGAGATAGCTCCAGCCAATTTTGCGCTCTCACCGCCCCGATCCGGAATGCGCATTGTGACTCGCCACCCCGATTCATTGGCTCCCAGCAATTCTCTAAGGGCAAACATCAGATCAACTTCGGTAATAACCCCGGTGACCATACCATCATCCTATACCACCAGGCTGCCAATCTTATAACGGCTCATAAGGTCTGCGGCCTCTTCCAGGGTTGTCTCCGGGCCGATAACTTGCAGGTCGTTCCCTTTAACCATCACTTTGTCCACCGTTAGACCGGCCAGGTAGCGGGTAATCTCCCATACTTCCAGGCTACCCAATTTCTCGGGGGAAATTTGCAGCCGTTGCCGGGTCAACAGGCCCAACAAGCGTTTACCATCGCCAACTACAGGTAAATGCCGAATCTTATTTTCAACCATTATTTTTTGCGCTTCAAAAATTCGCTTGTGCGGCTCAATCATAATGGGGTGTTTGGTCATAAAATTTTTTACTAGCATTTTATTTACGCCTCCTCTGTAGATACCGGGGCATGGATCACCGGCTCAATTTTTTCCAGTTCTTCAAGGGGCACATGGCAAAAGATACGATGGCCATTGCCGGCATCACGCCAGGGGGGGATTTCCATTTCGCAAATCTGACCGCCGTCGGGTAGCAATTCTCGGCGGGGACAGCGCGTATGGAAGCGACAGCCGCTGGGCGGATTAAGGGGGCTGGGCACGTTTCCCTCTAGCCGGATTCGTTTTTGTTCAGCCGTGGGATCGGGAATAGGAACCGCCGACAGCAACGCCTCGGTATAGGGGTGATACGGTGGCTGGTAAATGGCCTCGGCCGCCCCAATTTCGGCGATTTGTCCTAAATACATCACAGCAATGTAATCCGATATAAAACGGACCACGCTCAAATCATGGGCAATGAACATCATCGTCGTGCCAAAATTTTTTTGAATCTCCAACAATAAGTTCACCACCGCGGCCTGAACAGATACATCCAAAGCCGAGACCGGTTCATCGCACAGCACCAAGTCTGGCCGACCGGCCAGGGCGCGGGCAATACCGATCCGCTGCTTCTCACCCCCGCTCAATTGACGGGGCAGACGATCATAGTAATACTCGTCCAGTTTAACCGCCTGCAGCAAGCGAACAACCTCCCCACGTATTTGATCTTTAGGAACTATCTTAAAGCGGCGCAGTGGTCGCTCAATCTGTTTACCGACCGTGTACGTGGGATTCATCGTCGAATCGGGATTCTGGAAGACCATTTGGAGTTCTCTGATCAAATTCAAATCACGCTTTTTAACTTTGTTGCCAATATCAAAGCCCATAAACTCCGCATCGCCGCCGGTTTTGGCCTCAAGCCCAATGATGGTTTTGATCAAAGTGCTCTTGCCGCAGCCGGATTCACCAACTACCCCTAAGGTTTTACCTTTAACTACGTCAAAACTGATATCATCGACGGCTTTAACATACTCTTTTTTGCCCAATCCGATTATACTAAGGAGCGAGGAACTTGGATGACGATAGTAAGTTTGCAAATGAGTTGCCGTCAGGATAGTATCAACAACTTCATCCGCATCTTCCGCTTCATCCACAATAGGCGCCAGGTCTGGCGGCGGAGTCCATTCTGCCGGATTGATCTCTTCTGAGAAAAAGCAGCGGGTGGTATGGTCCTTATTCAGGTAGCGCAACTCCGGCCGTTCCTGCCGGCAAGCATCTCGAGCATAATCGCATCGGGGTTCGTAAAGACATCCCGGAGGTAGATTGGCCGGCGACGGCACTCGACCGCGAATGGGGTAAAGCACGCTGCCCTGCTTGCTGCGGCCCAGTTTTGGCAGACAGCGAATTAAGCCCTGAGTATAGGGATGGCGCGGATTTGCAAAAATTTCTTCCACTGCGGCCATTTCAACCAGTTCGCCGGCATACATCACCCCCACCCGGTCACTGACCCGGGCAATCACGCCCATATTGTGACTAATCAGCAGAATGGCTGTATCGAAGTCGCGCCGTAGTTGGTTTACCAGGTCTAAAGCGGTTGCTTCAACCGTTACATCCAAGGCCGTGGTCGGCTCATCCATAATCAGCAGGGCCGGGTTGTTAAGCATGGCCATGGCTATGACCACCCGCTGCTGCTGTCCTCCGGAAATTTGGTGCGGATAACGCTCCAGAACCTTTACCGGATCAGGCATGTTCACTTTAGCCAACATATCGGCACATCGCCGGCGAGCCTCTGTCTCTTCTATATCGCGGTGGACGGTAAGCACTTCCGACATCTGCTCGCCGATACGCAAAACCGGATTAAGGGACGTCATCGGGTCCTGGTAAACCATAGAAATCTGGTTGCCGCGCAGTTGACGCAACTCTTCTGCAGACCGGCCCACCAGCGATTGTCCCTGAAAGATAATATCGCCTTTAGAAATTTTGCCATTTCGACCTAAATAATTAACCATACCATAGGCCAGGGTGCTTTTACCGCAGCCCGACTCGCCAACGACGCCTACAGTTTCACCACGATGAATATCAAAAGAGACATCCTTTACAGCAAGCACATCCCCATAACGAGTTTCGTAAGAAATCCCTACGTTTTGAATCTTAATAACAGCTCGATCCATTTTCCGGATTCTTGGGTCATAAAATTTACTCCATTATTCGTTATTCGTTATTAGTCATTGGTTATGGCAAGGACAAGGGACAAAGGACAAAGGACCAAAACTAACGATACCGCTGCAATTCCTCGTTTAAACCATCGGCCATTAAATTGAGACCAACAACCAGCATGGCAATGGCCAAAGAAGCCCACAAGGCATCCCAGGGATGACCGGCCTGAATAAATGACCGGCCCTGGTTAACAATGCTGCCCCAGTCGGGCGATGGAGGGGGGATGCCTAATCCCAGGAAGCCCAGCGTTCCAATAGCAAATATCGCGTATCCTACACGCAACATAGCATCGATGATAATAGGGCCGCGAGCGTTGGGCAGTATCTCAACAAACATAATATACCAGCCGCTTTCGCCGCGCGTTTCGGCGGCGGCCACAAAGTCGCGGGTCTTGATGTCAAGCGTCAAACTCCGCACCAAGCGAGCAATGCCGGGCGCGCCGGCAATGACAATGGCGATGATAATATTTGTTATCGAGGGGCCTAACGCGGCGATAATCACCAGGTAGAGTAGAATTTGGGGAAAGGCCATCAATCCATCCAGAGCGCGCATTGTGATTTCATCGATCAAGCCGCCGTAATAGCCGGCCACAACCCCCAACGTTCCCCCGGTGAGCAGAGCTATAAAAACAGAAGTTGGGGACAGAAGCAGGATGATACGTGAGCCATAGGCCAGACGAGCCCATAAATCTCGGCCCTGACGGTCGGTACCCAGCCAATGCTTGGCCGAAGGGCCTTGCAAATTGTCTCCCCGAAATTGCTCCAACGGCGAATACCGTCCGAGCCACGGGGTTGTTTGATCATATGCCGCCCTGTCTCCGGTGACACAGCTAATCCAAAGGTTAGGTCGAAAGGTACAATCGTCGGCAAATATAGCTACAACTACCCAAAAGAAAACCAAGACAAATCCAAACACAGCCACTCTGGAACTTGTAAAGATCTGCAAACTCTCTTTTGTCTTGTCCCAGCGTGAAGGTCCAGATGAAATTTTAGGGCCGGCCGTGCCTTCAGCTACGGTCATCTTATCTTCTCCTTTCTTGGATTATCAAGATACGGAGTAAGGAGTAGGGAGTAAGGGGAAGTACTGCTTCCCTACCTTCCTACTTCCTGCTTCCTAAGTATACCGAATCCTGGGATTTAGATATACGTAAATAAGATCGGCAATTAACTGGCTGCTAACGGCAACAACCACCAAAACCATTGCCGCCGCCTCGATGGCAAAAACATCCTTAAACAAGGCTGCTTCTAAAATATAGCGACCCATCCCCGGAAAACCAAAGAGAACTTCTACAATAACAATGCCTCCAATGAGCCAGTTGATGTGGAGGGTAATGATTGTAATTGGAGCCATCAAAGCGTTCCGCATAGCGTGCTTAAAAATGATCTGCCGCTGTGGCAACCCTTTTAATATAGCCGTGCGAATGTAATTTGTTTTTAGAACTTCTACCATGCTGGCCCGGGTAATGCGAAGCACATAGCCGAGTTCGATCAGGGATAAAGTAAGCACCGGCAAAATGAGCATCTGGGGGTTTTCAAAGATGGCCCTGTCGTTGGTAACAACCACTGCGCCGGGAAACCATTTTAGCCAGGCGGCAAAAATCAGAATCAGGAAGATGCCGCTGGCAAATTCCGGGGTTGCGGTTGCTACCAAGCTACCGATGGAGAATACGCGATCAAGGAGCTTGCCTTCATTTAGGCCGGCAACTAATCCCAAGACCAAAGCAATGGGCATAACAATAACAAAGGCTACCCCGCCCAGGAATAGTGTATTCAACAGGCGGCGGCCAAGAACTTCGGCTACCGGGCGACGATCTTTGAAAGAGATACCCGGATCGCCCCGCAATAAGCCGCGCTGCAAGGGGATGTACTGCCGGGGAGCGCCTGCCTGGCTGGTCCAGGCAGCCTTGGTCAAGGTCCAGGCCTGTTGGTCATCGCCTTTAACCCACATAGCCGCGTGACTATTCTGGTCTACACCCCAATATATCAGGAGTCCATCTTCATTAGGCCGCCAGACATCACCGCTGACAATAATCTCTTTGGTTGAGCCGTCGGGCTGGCGCTCAACCCGAATGAGTGTTTCACCATCCGGGGTATAGTTTTGGAAGAGGGAGCCATCTTCTTCCACGGCCCACCAACTGTAGCGGTCGTTTTCTTCATCATAAATACGGGTAACCGGCCGGCCCACCAACTGCGCGGCTTGCCAATCGCTGCCAATCATCCAACGGATGTAGCGGGTGAATGCCGATTGGTCCAGGCCGTTTTGGGCATTAAACGAGACCTCCTGCTCTGGAGTGATAGTGTTCCCCAGGGTGTTAATAGCTATATTGCCCGGCGCCAGTTCGGAAATGGCAAAGATAGCTATCGAGACCAAAAACAGGGTAATGACCAGAAAAATGACCCGGCGAATCAAAAACTTTGCCATAGTATGTCCCCTTTTTCTGTAACTTATGCAATGTCATTAAGTTAGCGGAGATGCTTTGGTTTTTGCCCCCCCTCAATCCCCCCCAAAAAGGGAGGGAAGTTTGATTCCCCCTCCCATTTGGGAGGGGGTTAGGGGGAGGGCAAAACTTCTTGACTTAATGACATTGGCAACTTATGAGATTGGAGATTAAGAGATTAGACGGATCGGAGATTGGTGAATTGGAGATCGCTTCGCTAATAGTTCGTAATCCGCGCAAAGCGTCCAATCTCCAATCCCCAATCTCCAATTTTTAAATGGATTATTTGTTTGGGTCTTTATCCGGGTCGTACCAGACCTCTCGCCACAGGTTGTAGGTGGTCGGGTGGGCGTTTAGGTCTTGGAAGCCTGGGTTAGAGACTGCCCAGGTGCTACTCCAATAGGAGATGCCGATTGAACCACGGTCGCGCTGGATGGCCTGAATATCGGCCATAATCGCGCGCCGGGCCTCCACGTCCAGAATGCCCTGGGCTTTCTTCAAAAGTTTGTTGAACTCTTCATCCACCCAGCGAGATTCATTCCAGGGTACGGGCTTGCCTTCGGAGTCGGCAATGTAGGCCAGAGGCAAGACCATCACTGCCAGGGGCCGGTGGGTCCAGGGGGTAATGCCCACGGCTGTTTCAGTCCACAGGTCCCAGTAGGCCGAATTCGGCATCGTGTCCAGGGTGATGTTGATGCCGGCTGCCTTTGCATCCTCCTGAAGCGTCTCCGCAATGGCGACGACATCAGGCCAACCCGTGCCGACCGAGATCGATAATTCCAGACCCTCCAGACCGGCTTCTTCTAACAGTTTCTTGGCCCCTTCGGGGTCATACTCCGGCACGTCCATCGGCGCAAACTCCGGATGCACCGGCGAGACGTGGCAATCGTGGCCCAATATTCCCTGGCTAAAGTAAGCCTGGTCCAGGATTTTCTGGCGATCCTGGCACTTTTTCACCGCCAGGCGGGCATTATTGTTATCCCAGGGAGACTGATCGACCCGGAAGCGCATCACACGCGCCCGCGAGGTGCCGATCGGGATAACGTTGATATCAGGATTGTTGCGCACTGCCAGGAAGGTATCTACACTCGGATCGTAGATATTGTCAACCTGTCCGCCTTGTAGAGCCGCTACGTGCGCCGTCTGGTCGTCGCCCAGATCGATCCACTCGATAGCATCCAGATAGGGCAGCGGTTTGCCGTCTTCGCCCATCTGCCAGTAGCCGTCGTCGCCATTGGCCACGCGGCTCTTAACCCGCACCCGTTCGCCAACTTTGTATTCATCCATTATCATCGGGCCGGTGCTGGGATTCTTCCCGGTGGTAATGTCGCCATCGAAGCTGGGATGCATAATCTGGGCCGGATAGTGGAACAGGTTCTCCGGCACGGCCAGCAGCGGCGCGTCGAGATTGAGCTTGAGGGTGTAATCATCTACCACTTCCACCCCCTCCATAGTTAGAAAGCCCTCCCACAAACCGAGGATCGATGAACCGGTATCGGGGTTTAACCACTCGCCAAAGTTAAACTTGACATGCTCGGCCACAAACTCATCGCCATTGGTCCACTTGATCCCCTTACGAAGATTGAGCGTCCACGCGGTCAGATCACCGTTGGCTTTCCAGCTTTCCAGCAGGTAGGGATGGGTAACGTTGTCCTTGTCCGTTTCGGTCAGGTACTCAAAAACATGGCGAAACTGGTTGGCATCGTAAACCCATGAGAAGCGGGCCGGATGGTCTACCGCCGGAACCTGGGTGGCAACGCGCATAACGCCGCCGCGCTTGATGGCTCTAGCCGCTGCTTCGGGCGCTTTTGTTGGAGCCGCTGTCGGTGGGGCCGCCGGAGCGCCACATTGAGCGGCAACTATCGCTGTGCCGGCCGACATACCCAACAGGGTTGCCATCCGTAAGAACTCGCGGCGAGAGACACGGCCCTG
>JAJRVO010000621.1 GCA_024277275.1 Chloroflexota bacterium | reverse complement strand
CTGGTTGCCATGGGCGCGCTGCTCCATGAAGACCAGCTTCCAGCGTTCATAACGCATCCCGACCAGACTGCCGTCGTCGTTCCAGTAAAAGAACTCCTTCCGCGGCCATTCCTCACTTTCGCCGGTGAGTGTGGGCAACAGATTGTAGCCATCGAGATGTACTTTATAGGTACGGTCACCGACACGATACCCTTTTTTGAGTTTATCGGTGATGTCCGGGTCGCCAACCGCGGCCAGCAGAGTGGGCAGCCAATCTGTGTGTGAAGTTACGTGGTTGATCACTTCGCCGGCTTTTATCTTGCCGGGCCAGCGGATCAAAAACGGTACGCGGTAGGCCCCTTCCCAGTTGCTGTTTTTCTCACCGCGCCAGGGACTGATCGCCCCATCCGGCCAGAAGGAATAGTGGGGGCCATTGTCGGTGGTGTAGATGACAATGGTGTTGTCGGCGATACCGAGGTCATCCAGTTTCTTCAGGAGCTGGCCCACATGCTGGTCGTGCTGCAGCATGCCATCCGCGTAGAAATTCAGGCCCGATTTACCGGACCACTCATCCGGAAGATGGGTATAGTAGTGCATGCGCGAAGAATTGAACCAGACGAAGAACGGCTTATCTGAGGCCACGGCTCTGTCGATAAAATCAAGCGAAGCCGCGAGAAATTCCTCGTCAACGGTTTTCATGCGCTCAATCGTGAGCGCGCCGCTGTCTATAATCTTGCCATCCGCAGTTGACTTGATTACGCCCCGGGGGAGAAATCGCTTGCGGAACTCTGGGTCCTTGGGATAATCCGGGTCCTCCGGAAGTTCTTCGGTGTTGAGGTGGTAGAGGTTGCCGAAGAACTCGTCGAATCCGTGTGCCGTGGGCAGATACTCATCACGGTCACCGAGGTGGTTCTTCCCAAACTGCCCGGTTACGTAGCCATACGGCTTGAGCAGGGTAGCGATTGTGGGGTCTTTCGGGCTAATACCCTGACGCGCTCCGGGCACTCCCACTTTTGTAAGGCCCGTGCGGACGGGCATCTGGCCGGTGATGAAGGCGGCGCGTCCGGCGGTGCAGGACTGTTCGCCATAGTAGTCGGTAAAACGCGTGCCTTCCGCCGCGAGGCGATCGATGTTGGGCGTCTTGTAGCCCATCATCCCGTCATTGTTGTGACTGAGATTCCAATAACCAATGTCATCGCCCATGATGACCAGAATATTCGGTTTTTTCTGAGCAAATGCCGACGTTCCGAAGCCGAAGCTCACAGCCGCGACTAGGGCAAGAAAAAACGCCAGGTCAAAACGAAAGCCGAATACAGCTTCGTTTTTCCGATGCTGAGACATGATATCCTCCTTTTACTAGTTTGTTTTTATTGATGGTTCTTCGTTTTAATAAAACATCGCCGGTTCGAAACGCGCCCCACGCCTCAGAAATTCACCAAGTCCACCGCCGGCGGGTTGGGATGTTCCTTTAACGTGGCCAGATATTCCCCGATGATTCTAGCATAAGGCCGCATCACCCAGGTGTTTTCCAGAATGACATCACGCCTTTCACGAGGATCCGCTTCGATATTGAACAGCATTGGGTTTCCGGCGGTTTCGTTCATGTAGCCCATGGCGCCATCCACGCGGGGGTTATTGTCCGTCGGATAGAAATTAACGGTATAAATCCGCCATTGACGCCAGCGTACAGCAATCAGGCGCGAGCCAAGGAAACTAATCAGATGCTCACGATTGCTGTAGTCTTGTTTGCCAACCAGATAATCGAGCTGGTCGATACCGTCGATGGGCCGGTCGTCAGGCAGTTTGGCATCGAGGATACGGGCGAAAGTAGGCAGGAAATCCATAATCGAGAACATGCCTTCAGCTACCCGCGGCTTGATCCGGTTCGGCCATTTAATCATGCCGATAGTGCGGATGGAACCCTCAAAGGCCGTTCCAATTTCACTGCGCCACGGCCCGGCGGAGGCCACATGCAGTTCGTTGATCAGGGTGGTGGTGATGGTGGGACCATTGTCCGACGCAAAGACGAAAATGGTGTTGTCCTCGATGCCGACGTCGCGAACCGCCTGCATCATTCGGCCAACGTTATAGTCCAGTTCCATCACGCTGTCGCCATAGTCTCCGATGCGCGATTTGCCCTTGAACTCTTTGGAAGGTATGTTGGGAAAATGGGGACGGGTCATGCTCATGAAGACGAAGAAGGGCCTGCCTGATTTGGCATGTTCGCGCACATAATTGACCGCATCATCGGTGATCTCGTTGTCGATCTTCGGGCGGTAGGCGAGGTCGAAGGGAAACAGCTCTTTGGAAGGCGTTTTCGGCGATTTCGCTTCGCGCACATACATCACGCCCGACTTGCGCAGCGCTTCGGGAACCCCGTAAATGGTCATGTTGCTGGCGTTCTGGCTGCCTTCCGAGGAGCCGTAGAAACCAAAGCGCCACTGGTCGTAGCCGAAATATTGCGGCTCGGATTTGCTGCGCTCGCCCAAGTGCCACTTACCGTAATAGATGGTGCTGTAGCCCTGGTCCTTGAATAAATTGCCCAGGGTGTATTCGAACGGTTGAAGCTGGTTCTTGCCCCCGGGCACCACAATCCGCGACAGACCGGAGCGGATGGAATAGCGGCCGGTCTGCAGCGCGGCGCGTGAAGGCGTACAGGCGGGTTCCACCAGAAACTGATTGAGTCGTACGCTCTCGCTGGCGAGTTTGTCGATGTTTGGCGTCGGCATGCCGCGCATCTCGCCGCCGGAGCCGTAGCAGCCCACATCGCCGAAGCCCAGGTTGTCCGCCAGTATAAACACCACGTTGGGTTTCTGATTGGCATCATCGTCTGCTGCGCTGGCCGACGGGGCAAAACTCAGCACGAAAACGGCAGCGAGAAAATATGCCAAAATAAAACCACTGCCGATTACAAATTCGTTTTTCTGATACATAAGCACGATGATTCTCCTTTGCTTAATTTGATAGATGTTTATGTTTCTTCAACAGTTGTTTATGCCATGAGGTCACACTGATCGAAATCTCAGATAGCACCAACTATTAATATCCCTGAAAGTCCTCGCCGGGCTTGATGTTAGGATACCTGGCCATGCTCCGGTGCAGAGCCCCGAGTATTTTTGCCAGGGGAATATAGACCCAGGAGTAGGAAAACTTGTGCTCCTCCATCAGGTTGATCTGCTCGCCCGGATCGGCCTTCACGTCATAGACGACCGGGAAAATTCGCTGCTGGATCGGGGCGAAAATGGCCTCGGCGGTCTGCAGGTGAATCTTAAAGTTGCGCCATTTGACCGAAAACAAGCGGTCGCCGATATAACAGACCACATGTTCCCGAGCCGACTTCGCGGACTTGCCCAGAATAAAGTCCGACTGGTCCACGCCATCAATCGGGCGGTCCGTCGGCACGCGGTTTTCCTCGCCTACGATGGCGGCCAGGGTAGGCAGCCAGTCGATCGAGGAAATGATTTCATCGCTGACGCGGCCGGCTTCGATCTTGCCGGGCCAGCGCATCATGCCCACGGTGCGCAAACCGCCTTCGTAGCCGGTGAAGCCGCCGCGAAAGGGACCATTGGATCCGCCCAGGGCCGAGGCCACCGTGCCGTTGTCTCCGGTGAGGATAAAAATCGTGTTTTCGGCAATGCCGGCCTGGTCAATCGCATCGCGCAGCAGGCCCACATAGTAATCGACTTCCATCAGAATATCGGAATAAACGCCGGCCCGGGAGGCATTGCGGAATTTGGCAGACGAGACGATCGGCGGATGGATCTGGGTGAGGGCGACGTACATGTAGAAGGGCTTGCCGCCCCTGGCGTGTTTATCGATGTAATCGACGGCGCTGGCCACGATCTTGCCGTCGATCTCGCCGCGATTCTCCACGGTCAGGGGAAACAGTTTCTCGGGCGCCTGTCCGCGTTTGCTCTGCCAGGCATAGGGCTGGGGCAGGAGTTTGGAATCCCACTGCGGCAAGGCCGTATAGCCCGCCTCATCGGTGGTGTTCTTGACGCCGACGAACCATTCGTCATAGCCCTGCGCGGTGGGCAGGCGATCATCGGCATCACCGAGATGCCACTTGCCGAAGGCGGCGGTGCGGTATCCGGCATCCGAAAGCAGCTCCGCGATCGTATATTCCCAGGGCGCCATACCATAGGGCAACCCGTAGGTGACCTTGTGGGTGCCGGAACGGATCGGCAGCCGGCCGGTGTGGATGGCGGAGCGAGTAGGTGTGCACTGACTCTCGACGTTGTAGTTGGTGAAGCGCAGGCCTTGGGATGCGAGCTGATCAATCTGTGGCGTCGGCACCAGGCTGCCCTGGACGCTGATATCGCCAAAGCCCCAGTTATCCACCAAAACATAAACGATATTGGGTTTGTCCTGTGCCCACACAAGTGAGGAAACGGATAGAATCCAAAAAAATAGGAAAATAGCAAGGCGCTTCATAGTAGATTTCCTGTGATTATTCGTGAAACATTAGTAAAAAGGCCATCTTTACCTCGGCGGAAAATCGGCCAGTATTCTTGCTACGATATTTTTTATATTTTCTCTGGAGGCTTCATCGCCGCCAAATTTACCCGAACCGATAACACCGGTACCCATCCCCCTCCAGGCCAGCTCTTTGTGCGAAACCGTCACGATATCGATAATCAGCGTACCTTCTTCGTAGTGGCTTACATCCACGCGGCCTCCATACGGCCCCCACCAGGGGTCGTACCAGCCGCGGCTTCCCCAGTTGGTAACCCGCATTTTTTGCTTAATGCCGGCATGAATAACAACCATAAAATCCACATTATCGGAATCTTTATAAACAAAGCCTTTTTTGATCAACTCTTCCTTAATAGCATTTTCGAAGCGCGATTTAACGAGGGGGTCCTTGCTTAGTTCGTCGCCGGGAATCGGCTTTCCTGAATACATTTTAAATGTTTTATACGTACCGAAATCCTCCTCGCGATCATAATCGGTTACAACCGAAACAGAAGCGCAACTCGTAAGAAAAACCAAAGCGACAACAGTTAATAATGTTTTTTTCATAGGAATTTGTCCATTCTACTTATAGTTATGTTTAAAAGTCTCTACACATCTTTCATGCCCTGAACGAGCCGAGCACTTTCTCCCGTTTGCAGATCGGAACGGATTCTGACTTAACAGGGACCAAGACTGGTTATCCGGCCAATTTCAGAGCGACAACACCGGCAATGATCAGTCCTACGCCCAAAAACCTGACTATGCTTGCCGCATCGCCGTAAAAATACACACCTACGATAAATGTACCCGCCGCTCCGATGCCCGTCCAGATGGCGTATGAGGTGCCGATGGGAATTTGTTTTTGCGCCATCCAAAGAAGAAACCCGCTAATCGTCATAAAGACAACGGCAACCACAATTCCGGAAAAACGCGTTTCACTTTGCTGGGCCATCTTTAAACCGAACGGCCAACCTATTTCAAATAAACCGGCCAATAGTAAAAAAATCCAGGCCAATTCATATCCTCCTTTTCCTATAATGCCATAAGAATCCGGTATTACAGAAACAGATTAAAGGCCAGCCGCCAGGTATTGACCTTTGTTTCAAAATTTCCTCTGTAAAATATCGCAAACTGATATTTGCCGTCTATCACTCTTGTGGACGGACGCAGTTCCAAAATAAACTGGTTTTTAATAGAACCGTCGCTCAGGTCCTGCATTACATAGATAGGCGTAACCCAGAAAAACCAGCTGTCAAAGTTAAATACGGTAATCGATTGTAAGGTAAGGCCGTGCCGCGTTTTTTTCTGCTCATCCGGGATACTTGCGGCAGAGGGCTTTGTT
>JAJRVO010000620.1 GCA_024277275.1 Chloroflexota bacterium | reverse complement strand
CCGGGCTGGTTTCACGTATAGTATCTATCAAGCACGACATTGTTTGGGGTTATCTCTCTTTGAGTTTGTGAGTGTTCTTTGAAAGTGTAACTCAAAATTGATGTCGTGCTAATTTCCTCCCCCAAGTCTTTTATACGCCCGCTACCAATGGCGCAAAGCCCGGGTTTGCAGACGAGGAAAACCCAAAATCGCCAAATAGTTGGCCGCCCAGAGCATACATGGTTTCAACAAATGCGGTGCGATAGGTCTTGCTGTAGGCTTGATTATCGACGTCGTGAATGATGGTAAATTTGGTTACGCCGCGCTGCCGGTAAGCATAGACAGCCATAGCCCGCGCCGTAATTGAGATGTCGGACTGGACACGGAAAAAGTGATCATTCATACCGCTTAACTTATTTGTGGAGACGGTGGGGCTAAAAAATTACCATACCGGCCTCTTCTGTAACCGGATAGCCGGCTACGCCTTGCCCGCTGGTCATATGGCCAATAATAGCCACTACCTTTGCCTCAATTAGCTCACGGTCGGCGGTTTGCGCTCCATCATGCGTGCCCAGGTCGTCGCGTATCAGCAATTCGATGGATTGCCCATTAACGCCGCCGTTTGCATTGAGCGTTTCCACGGCCAGTTGCGCCCCATTCCGCCCCTGGATGCCCAGGTCGGCGTTTCTGCCGGTTAACTCACCGGAAAAACCAACTCGAATTACCTCTTGACCGGCGCACCCGCTGATTGATAAACCCAGAATGCCGTGTAATAGACTGATCATGATGTATATGTATAGGTTTCCATTTTTGCGTTTCCTGTTGACCATAGTTACTGTTTCCCTTTCTCATGTTTCTCGGTTATCCGGTAAAGTAAAACAAAAAGCGCTCCCCTGTCCCACGCCTTCCGATTCAACCCAGATGCGTCCCCCATGCACCTCTATAATCTGCTTGACAATGGCTAACCCTACCCCGGTGTTTCCGGTCTGCCTGTCCAGGGTTTCAAACAGGCCAAAAACCTTGTCGCGGTAGCGGGGATCAATGCCGATGCCGTTGTCTTGAACATAAAAGACGGTCTCTGCGCCGTCTTGTCTAACTCCAATTTCCAGACGCGGTTCAGGCTGGTCGCCCATATATTTAACAGCGTTGTCTACCAGATTTTGCAACACCTCTCTCAGTTGGGAAGGGTCTCCGTAGACTACGGGTAAATTGGGCGATATGTTGACCCGCACACGCTGCCTGGCAATTTGCCCGGCAACCAAATCTGCTACTTCATGCGCCAGTTTACTTAATGGCACCTCCTGCGGCGGGTTGACCAACCGGCCAATCCGAGATAGCTCCAGCAGGTCATCAAGCCGTCGTTTCATTTTTTTGGTTCCGTCGCGAATATATTTGATGTCGTCCTTTATCCGCCGGCTATCCCCCGCAATCGTGTCTTGCTCCAACATACCCAGGAATCCGCTGATGGTGATCAAGGGGCTTTTGAGATCGTGAGAAACCGTGTAGGTAAAGCGTTCTAACTCGGTGTTTTTGTTTTCCAGTTCTGCAATTAATGCCTCTCGCTTTGCTTCTGTTTGATTACGCTCCCGCTCGCTCCATCTCAGTTGACGCGTCCCCAGGACAATGCCGCCCAGCCCAACCGCCCACAACAAAACGTGGCCTATAGCCAGCGAGGTTACTTGCGCGCGCGCCACAGCCCACAGGGGGGCCATAGGGATTGAAACGCTAATTCCACCCCGAATGTCTCCCTCTTGATACCCTTGCGCGGCGTGGCACTTTAGACAGCCCTCCTCAGTAATTAAAGGGCGCATTAGACGCATATATTCTTCATCGTCCATCCGTTCAATCGAACTGATTTCAATCTGTCCACGCTCAAAGGCCTGAAGCGCTGTTATCTCCCACGGGTCAGGGGCATTCTCTGGACGGATTGGGTTCAGGCTGGTGATGTGTCCCAAAACGCCGTATTCTCTCTTGGCCAGTTCATGCACCTGGCGTGTCATGTACGCTGGATTTATTAAGGTTAGCGATTTGCCCAATGGCGTGGTAATATCCCTTTCTGGTATATTTATAAGGTAGGGATTGGGCTGCACCTTCTCGGTAACCGGCGCGTAGACGCCCCCGTGTTCGGCGTTCCAGCGGCGGTAGATAACGTCTTTCTCAAAAGCGGTTTGGGCCTGAATGCGCGCTACCTTTAGGATATTCTGTTGCGCCTGAATTACGTTCCATATCAGCGATGCGGTAATGATTATTGTCCAGACCGTTGTCAGAAGCCAAACGTAGCGTTCAAAATGATAGGATTGACTTGTAACCTTTTCAGAATCGTTCATAATTATTGCGCTTCCTCCGGTTGCGTGCCGTCAGATTCGGCAATCTTTTTACTCAGCACTTGTTGGGGCGTTTTTGCTAATTTATTGGTAAAGCGGTCTTTGGTCTTGTCTTTGTAACTGTTTATAGTCGTTATCTGCTCACAAACCCGCTATAAGCGCAAGGTAAACAGTTATCAGCGTTCCAGGCCGCAGAGGTTTTAAAAATAGTACTTACGCGGTTTAGAGCAGAATTAACTGAATGGGAGAATTTTATTCTAATATTCTTCCGATTCTGCTCTAAACCAGGCATAAAACCGCATACTGAACGGCAACTGCGTAAGTACTGTAAAAACCTCTGCGGTCTTCACTGGTCACTGATTCTACTCGACTCGCATTAACACAAATTTTAAGTACCTAAACTCCGTAAAAGGCAGCGGGGTAGGATGGTCGGGGGGTTGTCCGTTTACTCTCAGCAATGTGGCTCGCCGTTTGGCTCTTGAGACGCCTGTTTCGCAGGCATTTAGAAAGGCGGGCAGATCAACGTGGCTGGAGCAAGAGGCGGCGGCCAAAAGCCCGCCCGGCATTGTGACGGCGGCGGCGCCGGCGATTAATTTTTCATAGGCGGATATCGCCTTTTTGATTGTTGCTTTAGAAGAAGCAAAAGAGGGCGGGTCGACAATGACCAAATCCCAGCGTTTCTTTTTTTTGATAGCCGTTTCAAGAAACTCAAAGGCGTCAGCTTTAGTTGTTTCATGTCTGGCTGCGGGGAGGCCGTTAAGCTGCCAATGATAATTAGCAACCCGGAGCGCGGGAGCGGCCACATCAACAGTGGTTACGTGGCCGGCGCCGCCTAAACCCGCATAAACTGAAAATCCTCCGGTGTAACCAAATAAATTCAGCGTTAGTCGACCCGCGGCCACGGTTTTAATCTGTTGGCGGTTGTCACGCTGGTCAAGAAAAAAACCGGTTTTTTGCCCGCGCACAACATCCGCGCTAAAACGCGCGCCGTTTTCCAGAAACGGGGTTGACTCTGCCGGGGGAAGTCCGGCCAACACCTTACTGCCGGCATCGCGCCCGGATTGACCTTTTAGGAAGACGGATTGCAGCTTGAGAGCTT
>JAJRVO010000057.1 GCA_024277275.1 Chloroflexota bacterium | reverse complement strand
GCCTTTAAGTACGCTTCCTTGCCGATGAAATCCTGGGGTTTGACCTTCCGGACCAGACCGGCCTCAACCGGGGTGTACTCCGTTTCCAGCTCGTTGCCAAAAGCGCGGTATCCTTTCTCTAAGCGGGCGGTTGTGCCGTAAACCCCCATCCCAACCGGGACCACGCCATACGCCTGCCCGGCCTTCCACAAGGTATCCCACAGCAGCAGCCCTTGTTCCATCGAGGTGTAAAGCTCCCAGCCCAGTTCACCGGCGTAAGAGATACGATAGGCCGACGCCCTAATCTGGCCGATGCTAATATCCTTAACCGCCGCAAACGGGAATCCTTCATTCGACATATCATCCTCTGTCACCGATTGGACCAAATCTCGCGCCCGCGGCCCCCACACACCAACCGTACAGATGGCCGAGGTCATCTCCCGGAACTGCACCGAACCGTCGTCGGGCAGGTGGTCGGTGAACCACTTTTTATCAACATTGCCATAAGCGCCGCCGGTCACTACCCGAAAATGGCTCTCGCCAAGTCGCAAAATGGTCAAGTCAGACTTAAAGCCGCCGTTTGCGTTCAGTAGCGGCGTGTATACCGCCCGGCCAGCCGCAACGTCCATCTGGTTCATCGCCATAAGCTGCATATAATCCAACGCGCCCGGCCCGGTCACGTCGAAAATAGAAAACGCGGTCAAATCAACCATGCCCACCCGGTCGCGCATCGCCAGGTGTTCGGCGTTGATAATGGGCGACCACCAGCGCGAATCCCACTCGGCGGGGCGGTCCATCACCCGGTCGCCGTACTCTTCCAGCAAGTTTTTGTTCGACTCGTACCACTGTGGTCGTTCCCAACCCGCCGTTTCAAAGAAAAACGCGCCTAGTTCTTGCTCGCGGGGGAAGAAGGGGCTAACCCGCACGTTGCGCGAAGACTCGTACTGTTCGGCGGGATGGATAATACCGTACATCTTGTTGAACGCCTCGGTGGTGCGGGCGGCGATGTGGCTTTTAGAGCGCGTATGGTCGTAAAATCGGGCAATGTCCGAGGCGGTGGCGTCAACTTCTGAGTAGCCCTGCGTCATCCACTCGGCCACTACCCGGCCAAAGCCTGGGGCCTCTTTAATCCAGATGGCCGATATGGACCACAAACCCTTTACTTCCGGCGTTTCGCCAATAATAGGCATCCCATCGGGCGTTAACGAGAGCAGCCCGTTGATGGAATGGCGAATGCCAACATCTTCTCGACCCAGCACATCCGGCATCAGGTCCAGGGCATCCTCCATACTTTTGTCAAAATCATCCGCCGTAAAGGGCATCTCCGTCGGCGTCAGCGCGGCCTCCTCGTTAGAGGGAATATCGTCGGGCGCAACCAAAATAGGCCGGTGCTGATAAGAGCCGACCTCCATATCGCTCCCATTTTGGCGCTCGTACATGTTAACGTCCACATCCCGCACAATGGGGTACTCAATTTCGCCCTTGGTTTGCTCAAACAGCGGAATGGGGCCGACGGTAATAAATTGGTGTACAGCCGGGGTCAGCGGGATAGACGCGCCGGCCATGCGGGCAATGCGCGGGGCCCAAACGCCGCAGGCAATCACCACAATATCGGCCTGAATGTTACCCTGAGTTGTTTGCACGCCCCGTACGCGCCCCTTCTCCACGTCAATACCCGTTATCTCGACATTTGAAAAGATGCTGAGCGCGTCCAGTTCTTGCGCCTTCTCCCGCATCAACGTCCCCGCCTGAAGCGAGTCGACCACGCTGGCGGTGGGGCTATGAAAACCGCCCAGAATAAGGTCGGTGTTGACGTAAGGAACCATCTCTTTAATTTGGGCAACCGTTACAACCTCGCCCGGTTCTCCCCAGGCCCGGGCCGACGTAACCCGGCGCTGGAACTCTTGCATCCGTTCTTTGGTGCGGGCCACCTCAATGCCGCCGCTTTTGGTCCAAACGCCCAGCTCCTGGTAGGTTTTCATACTATCCTGGGTAAGCCTGGTCATCTCTTTGGAGTGGTCCACGGGAAAAATAAAGTTCGATGCGTGTCCCGTGGAGCCGCCCGGATTTGGCAGCGGCCCTTTATCCAGAATGACCATATCTTTCCAGCCCTTCAGGGCCAGATGGTAAACCAGGCTATTGCCCACAATACCCGCCCCTATCACTACAACATTTGCTTGCTTTGGTAAAGCGCTCATTGTTATACCCCCAATTTATAATTTACGATTTACGATTTACGATTTTAGATTTACGATTTACCTTGTTCCAACGGGGACCGCCGGAACGAGGTAACCGGACGAAAGACGATGGACGAACGATAAAAATCCAGTGCTATCATTTCATTCGTCTACCGTAGTTCGTCCTTTTTAACGGCTATGTTGAATTACCGAATCCTCTCGTTTTATAATCAATCGTCGTCGCGTCTTTGCGAACTTTTTCCTTGAGTCGCCGCACAGTCTGTTTAGAATCCCGGACGAATTGGCGAATGTCTTTTTTCTCACTGGTGTGGGATTTCGCGGTATGAGGTCTGTTTTGAAAAAACGCGAATTTTGGAAAGGAGCTATCTCTCAATTGGACAAAGTACTGATATATCAGTAATATATGAAGCGGTTTGAAGTATATCAAGGGTGTCTATAAAAGTCAAAATTCTGATTGCGTTTTTATTTTTTTAATCTCAATGAGTTTTGGAACGAGGCGACGGATAAGTAGCCACTTTGCTTTGCATTTTGACTTTTACCGCAATTCTCTACTATACTATTGATACATTAGGGCTGTTCAGTTCTAAGGCGTGGCATAATTTTTAAACCGCCAAGAGCGCCAAGGACGCAAAGAATTTATAAAAATCTTGGCGATCTTGGCGTCCTTGGCGGTAAAATCATCGGCGATTGGTGAGAACTGAACAGCCCTG
>JAJRVO010000056.1 GCA_024277275.1 Chloroflexota bacterium | reverse complement strand
GCGCCCCCTCGTCAATGACCATCACGCTAAAACCGTCGCGGGCGTTGTAAATGGCGGTGGTCAGTCCGGCGGGTCCGGCTCCAATAATGGTTACATCGTGAAAATCGTGCGGGTCTTTGGTTGCCAGACCCAGTTTTTGGGCTAATTCGGCATTAGAAGGTTCGACCAGGAAAGAGCCGTCATCTTCAAAAACAACGGTGGGGATAATGCGCTTGCCGTTGTTGAGTTTTTCTACGTAAGCCCGCGCTTCTTCGTCTTGCTCAATGTCAATCCACTTGTAGGCAATTTGATGCTCGCTTAAAAAGCGTTTGCTCCGGCGACAATCGGGACACCAGTAAGCGCCGTAAACGGTAATATTTGAATCCATAAGATTTCTCCTTGTAGAAGTTCGTTGTCAAAACTTAGACGCAGGGGATAATTGGATGCTTACCGGAGTCGCAGAAAGAGGCTGGCGTTAATCTCACAAAAAACGGCTACTCTCAATATTCCTGTGTCAGAGTAGCCGCTGAAACTTATTCCTCATCCTCTGGTTTTTGCAGCCGTTTGCGCAGAATTTCTGGAATCTCTCCGCCCAGCGATAGCACTTCTAAGGCTTCATCACTATCAAGGGGGGGGACCTCTTCGGTGCGGAGTTTGTAATCATCATCGATCAGGGGGGGATCGGTGGGGGCGGTGACGGTTAACGGGGCGGCAACCAAAGCCTCATCGGCAGCCTCGTCTTCTGTTTCTTGCATTGCCATGTCAACCAAGGCTTGCTGGACCCATTCAACCACTTCGCCGGAGTCGGTCAGCAGTAAAGCGCCCCGGTCAATCAAGGCGCGATTGCCGGCGGTGTCGGCCTTGACAAAAACGGGTAGGCCCCGGTCAAGGGCGGCGGCGGCGCGAGTTTGCGTTTCTTCGTCGCTTTCTGGAATGAGCAGGGCCAGGGTTAAATGGTCGATCAGTAGATTGCGGGCTTCGGCCAGTTTTTCATTAAATGGGGTATCGGGGGCAAAAGGGCTAACCAGCGCCACTCGCCCGGCCTGAACGGCGGGTTCTAGCCGGGTAGTGGTTTTTATAAAGGCGCTTAGACCCATGGGCAGAAAGGCCACGGCGTAACCGTTCTCTGTAGCCAGCATTGTTTCAAACGTTACCCGGTCCAGGCCGCGCCCGTAACCGCTGACCAGACCAATCTCTTCGGCCTCCAGTGTGGTCATTAAATCGTTAACAAACGTGGCTGTAGATTCGTCCGGGTCCTGGCGGCCAAGCATGGTTACAGCAGGTCGATTAAGTAAATTGGCAGCGCCACGCGTCCATAATACCAGGGGGTATTTGGCTGGGGGCAGGTTGTAAAGCAGTCGTTGGGGGTAGCGAGGGTCGGTGCATATTAGCGGCTCAAATCCTTGTTCTTGCCACTTCGCCACAGCGACGGCTTGACGATCCAGGTTGCCGCCGGCGGCAATGACCTGTTTGGCGTCTTTATCTGACAGGCCAAAGGTTGTGGATAGGTCCAGGGGGGGTAAGCCAAACAGGTCGGCCAGCTTGCGTTTTTCGGCGACACACCAGCGCTGAATAACAGGTTTTATCAGGTTTAATTTAAGACCGCTCTGGTTGATGAGTGTTAGCCAATAAATGGTTTCAGAGTAATTGGACATAGCCTTGCCTTCTTTGTAACCGTTGAGCTTTCCACAGAGTCAGATAAATTTTAATAATCGGTTAATTGAGATGATTCGGTAATTGTTTAGGTTGTTTTATTCAACCGGACGGACGACGATGGACGAACGATAAAAACTCCGCGCTATCGGTTCATTCGTCTACCATCGTTCGTCATTCGTCCTTTTTAACGGCTACGTTGAATTACCGAATCCTCTCTTACTTAGTAACCAGGCGAACGACACAAGGCTCTGGGAAATTGCCGGTTGTGTCAACAACAACTAACCTAAACTCGTATTCGCCGGGCGGTACTGTGTCCGAATTCCAGGAGCCAAGCACGCCTTCAGTTACCTTGCTGTTAGAGCGGGTAATAAATACCCAGTCTCCGATGGCCGGTATTCGAAACTCAAATTTGTAATAATCAAAGTTGTCAATGGTGGCTGCGCCTGTAATTTGCACCACGCCGTCAACGTGAGCGCCGTTGCCGGGTTGGGTAATTTTAACTCCCGGATTGGGGCAGTTGGGCGGTTGTCCTTTTGACAAGTCGGGCGTAGAGGTTGGGGTAATTTCTTCTACCACGGTTGGTATTACCGGGGGTTGGGGGGTTGGGGTGGGGGTGGGCGTTGGCAGCAGAGGGGGCGGGGTGGGAGTCGGCGGAAGGGCGATGATAGGGGTGGGGGTGGGGGTATTGGGCGCCGGCGGCACAATTGTCGGCGTGACCAGGCTCAGGTAATAAACGCCCATTATCAAGCCTATTACAATTATAAAACCGGTAAAAGCCCGAGTCATACGGATGGTTGCGTTTTCGCGTTCTAAAGTAAAAATAGAACGTGTTCGGTCTCTGCGGGCCAGCCACATTAACCTGAGAAAGAAAAGAGAAATTAGCGCCAGAATAATGTCAAGCCAGGTGTCGAGAATTACGATTGGTCTGAGGAATTCTAACATAAGGGTTTGTATACTCTTTGCGTTACTTGATTTTGGCGGAGATTAAGGGCGCATTGGAAAACAAGGTTGCAAGGTTGCAGGGTAGCAGATTCGGTAATTTGCAACTTTGCAACCTTGTAACCTTAATCGACAATTTTTTGTCGATGTAATTGCCCAAGACGCTAATCTCCAATTGCTTGAGTATACAAACAGGGGGAAATAGAGGCAAATTATATTGGACATTCGGTGAGGGGGTGTTAATCCATCTTGGACAGAACGCCTTTGAGCAGGGTAATTAACTTTGGAACAATAATTTTACCCGTTTCCAGGACTTCCTTGTGGGTTGTTTCTGCTTCTGTTCCGGTTTTTGTGATGGCTACATTGGTAATGCTGCTTATGCCCAAAACCCGCATTCCGCCGTGGTTGGCTACAATTACCTCCGGCACAGTCGACATACCGACGGCATCGGTTCCAATGACTTTGAGAAAACGAATTTCGGCGGGTGTTTCAAAGGTAGGACCGGCCAGATACGTGTAACATCCCTCTTGCAAAGTAAGGTTGAGATTGCGGGCGGTTTTTCTAGCCAGGTTGAGTAAATCCGGGTGGTAGGGGTTGGTCATACTGGGAAAACGCGGGCCAAACTCATCCAGGTTGGGGCCTCGCAAGGGATTATTGCGGGCCATACCCACAAAGTTGATGTGGTCTACAATAAGCATCAAATCGCCCGCTTTAAAGCCGGCATTGACGCCGCCGGCGGCATTGGTTACAATCAGCGTTTTTACGCCCATCACCTGCATAACCCGGATTGGCAGGGTAATGTGTTGAGCGGTGTAACCCTCGTAAAAGTGTGAGCGACCCTGCATAGCCAGCACGGTTTTTCCGGCTAATTTGCCTATCACCAATCTCCCCGCGTGTCCCGGCACCCCTGAGTGAGGAAAGTGGGGTATCTCTTGGTAGGGAATGTAGTCGGCCGCTTCAATTTCATCGGCCAGGGGGCTAAGGCCGGAACCCAAGATCAGGCCAACCTCCGGTTGGTGTTTTGTATGTTGCTGTACATAATCCGCCGCTTGTTTGAACTCCTGGTAGTTATAAAAGTCTTTTGATTTGGTAGTCATTTATATGTTCCTTTATGTTGCGGTACTCGGTCCGGGTAATTTGATAGTTAGTAGTGACGGCTTCAGCCGTTAAATTTGACCGCTAAAGCGGTTACTACGAGCAAATTCCATCATATGGACCCAGCGCCTATGTTGCAGCAAAATAAAAAAATGCAGAGCATTTTGTTTACTCTGCATTATATTTTTAGTAATATAGGTGTAGATTGTCTAGCGGTTTTCTCGTTCTTGGTTGATGTGGGCGTATACCTGGGTGGTAGAGATGTTGGCGTGCCCCAGTAACTTTTGAATATCTTGTAACGATTTGCCCTGACTCAACTTGTGAGCGGCACAAGAGTGGCGTAAAGTATGAGGCGTAACCTCAGAAGAGATGCCAACGCTTTCGACATAATGTTTGATGATTAGCCATAATCCCTGGCGTGTAAGCCGTTGGCCTCGATTATTCAAAAATACGGCCACAACATTGGGGTCGTGAATTAATTGTTCCCGGCCATGTTCAATATAAGTTCTTAAAGTATTTAAAATTGACCCGTTAAGCGGGATTTCTCGCTCTTTGTTGGCTCTTTTTCCTCTAACCCGCACCGAGCCATCGGTACTTGAAAGGTCAATGTCGGAAACATCAAGCGATACCAACTCTGTAACGCGCATCCCAGAAGCGTACAGCATCTCTAGCAGGGCTATATCTCGCTGAGATTTAGGGCCGCTTTCTTCGGCGGGCGCTTTCAAGAGCCGGTCAATTTCACCGGGAGAGATGGCTTTGGGTAAGCGTTTTTTTACTTTAGGCGAATCCAGAGCAAGGGTGGGGTCGTCCTTTATATGCCCTTCTGCCACTAAAAAATGGAAGAAAGACTTTAAAGCGGCCACTTTTCGGGCAACTGTAGAAGATGTATAGTCGCTGTTTTTAAGAAAGTTGATATACTTGGTAATGGAGTTTCTTTTTACATCCAGCCAACTTTCTGGTTTGCCGCCGTCTTTATCTGGTTTGACAAATTGAAAAAACTGGTTGAGGTCGTTTTGGTAAGCTGCAATTGTATTATCAGCATACTTTTTTTCTACCTCTAGGAATTTCAGAAAATCCTGGATATTTTCTTTCATTGTCTGTTCCTTAATACGGATTTTTGACATCAGCGATAGAATTGATATTTGATAGCAGGCGCTGATTTAGTGACTTTGAATAGAATTGTTAACCTTGAAATTGCTCAAGTGACTACACAACTGATTGCGAAAGAATTGTTAACAAAGACAAGGTGGCAAACTTATTCTATAATAGTAAAGTGTTTTAGATAAAAAGGGGAATTAGATACCACCATTGTACCAAAACTTTATGTTCATTGCAAGCGCATGGGGTAAATCCGAATTTATCTCCTGAATTGCTTCTGTAAAGGTGTAATCCTCAATTACAACTTGCCATTTGCGGCCTTTTACTCGCTCTGAACGCACGTGCAAGCTGTTAGGTTCAAAGATAAGCCCTAACAATCGCCGAAAGATGATGGGTTGTTCCTTAGCAATTGTTGTTAACTCGCTTTTGATGTCCACTTTGCTTAATGCTTCAATTGCTTTCAAGTAATCTTCTTTGATAGCCGCTTTTTCTGTGATGCTGGCAAGTTCAACGGTTAAATTCTGTTCTTCTTCTCTAAGGGCATCCAGCTTGTGACGCGCTTCTTGGTGAGTAAGAATACCTTTCGAGATAGCATCAATAAGGCGTTCTTTTTCTTGCTTCACTGCCATTAACTGCCCATTGGCGGCCACTTCCAAAACTTCTTCACTAATTGTTTTGCCGTATTGTTGCACAGCGTTATTGAGGGTCTCAGTAAGGCTTACATGATTGGTGAGAAATTCCGACAAAAACATTATCATGCTTTCGGTCAGAAGTTTGTTAGAGTAAGATTTTGAATGTTTACATACGGTGCGGCCATATTTGTTTTGATTAGCGCAAAAGTATGACACATCTCCATTTTTGTTTCTAGCAACCATCGGCCCGTTGCAATTACCGCAAACAACAAAGCCGGTGAAAAGGTATTTTCCGCTTCCCCCCTGATTGTATGGTTTCCGGCTTCGTTGCTTTATCATTTTTTGCACTCGCTCAAATTGGCTAACGGTTATAATCTGCAATTCTGGACGGTAAATTGTTTTTTCGGTTAAGGCGTTCTCTACAATACCGATATAAAGCCGGTTTGTGACCAGTTTTTTAAGGGGGAAGGCTGAAAAGGGCAAGCCATTCTTGCCAGTATAACCTTGTTTGTTAAGACTTTTGGCAGCCCCCCCAATGTTCCCGTTCATTGCCTCAACGGTATCAAAAACTGCTTGGACAGCGGCCCGTTCATCTTCGTTTATCGTTAAATCGGATACGGGTTTTGTGTTTTCATTCTCTATGTAGTGTACTTTGTAACCTAATCCCGGTCCACCTCCGATGTAACCACCTTTTTTGGCTTTTGCTATTCGGCCTCGTTTCATTCGTTTACGAATACGGCGCGTTTCCTTTTTTGCAACCGCCATGTTGATGTCTGCTACAAAATCACTGTCATCATCGGCAAAATCAAATGTACCGTTATGGGTGTGAATGATAACCCCATACTCAAGACAGATATTACGAATTGTTTCATACACGGCCCGTTCTGTTGGACGGGCGAGTCTGTCTAACTCTTGAACTATCAAAACCTGAACTTCACCCGCAGCGATTCTATCAAGAATCTTGAGCATGGCCGGGCGGCCTGCTAGTGTTGTACCGCTCCCTATTTCTTTGACATATTCATAGTCATACCCATGCCGCTTTGCAATACTAATGCCTTCATCTTTGGCATCGAGCCGACTCCAGTTATTCTCTTGTAATTTGGTACTTGCTCTATCATAGATTATTGCGTACATTCTGTCACCTTCTCTCTTAAATCGGTTACTTGTGCTTTACATGCTGTCTACTATCCCACTACTCAAAAATGCCGGATATTGGCTTTATCTGAGTAGTGGGGTAGCAACGAGTGAGTAACCACCAAGTAATACTACTCACCCACTTTTTTTACTCTGTTTGGCTTAAGACCATATGCTCCAAGTATCTCGACTACCCTGTCTATGTCGGGCATTTGAGCCTTGATACCTTCCCCAAAAACCTCCCGCGCTATGGCGGTCTTACTCATCCCTTTGTGATGTAGCTCCAAAACTCTTTCCTCATCGGTCATAGCAATTGAAGAAGGGATTTGCCGGGTTGTGTTGGGAATGTACGGGCCACACGGTAAACATTCAATTTCACCATTGCCCATGTCAACAAAAGCCTTAAACTCATTACCAACCTTCTGCAATTGGACAAAGGTCAACGCATCAGCCAAACCGCTCATTCCCTCAATTTGCAAACTCTTAACGCCTTTAGCCGACGTGGTAAAACTGGCGTGGACTTCATACTCCCGGCCAAGTGTGGTAATGGCAAAGACCATTTTCATTATCTCAAGTTTGTGAACATGCACCAGCGTGTAAAGTTCATCCACAAGCAAGGTTATGGGCGATTCGTTAAGTAACCCCTCGGATTGTCTGTGAAGTAACTCATTGTAAATGCGCTCAATACTTGGCTCGATTTCATCAAACTGACCACTACCACCTATAACCCTTGCATTAGGCCAGGGATTAAGGCCAAGCGGCTTGGGGTCAATTACATAATTTTCACTTCTGCGATGTGCCAGCCAGTGAAGAGCGTGGGTTGTTTTACCGCTTCCACGTCCCCCCCAAAAGGCCACACACGGTTCACCTTTGATTAGTTCAATCACGGGTTGTAAAAGTGGTTCAATCATTGGGTGGTCAATAGTCATTCCCCTTGCGCTGCCTCGGTGCTGTGCGTTTGCCAGGGTGTTAAAGTACCATCGTTGCACAGCGTCTTGATTGAAAGCACTTGGATGACCGTTAACCTTTTCCGGTAACAAGTGCAACGGCTCACTGACCAAACTATAGCCTCTTGTTGTATGCCGAAAGACTAAACTACCCGGCGCGGCTATGGTGATTTCTGAATTGGCCTCACGTTCTAGCCGTTGTCGCTCAGAACGTTTTACCTTGTGATTGTGCCAAGCCTCATCTATCCGGCCAGATAGCCACAAAAGGACAAACACAATCCCAAAAATCAGGATAGCCCATATGGTGACGGTTGCCGGTAATGCCAAAGCGTTAACCATTAAACTGAATGTTTTTACAATGCTCTCTTTGAGGATAAACAACAGCGTGACGATAACCGCTATAATGGTGAGATTGTTGTTCATAATCTCACCCCCCAAGCTATCGCATTAGTTGCGATATAAAATATCTCACAACCATTCAAAAAATTTGTGGTGATGCCATCGGCTATGGTTGCCAGTTTCAACCGTTGCCGGTTGATAGATTGCCGGATTGACCAAAGCATAAAAATGATGCGCGTCAATCTGATTAGGGGGATAGGCTCAAGTTTTGTTCCGGTATCATCTTGGGTGATGACATTGAGCGACAAAATAACGGCCTGTTGGGTGTGGGTCATTAATTGCGTTGACATTATGACACCCTCACTTGTCCGTTAAGACTCTCAATGTCTCGTTGAATTGTCCTAACACTGACATTTAACGCTGTTGCCATGTCATCTTCTGACTTGCCAGCCTCTAGCATTGACAAAACTTGCTGCCTACGCTGTGCCACTTTGTCTTGCTTGGCTTGCGTCATTTTTTGGACATTACTCTGTTTTGTCGCTTGTTTTGTCGCTCTGATGTCACTTCTCAGGGTGTCGAGTTGCGCTTGTGACTTCTCAATTTGTCCATTAAGTTTGTCCAGTTGCGCTTGTTTGTCCGTCAGCAATTTGTCATACGCTGCGTTTTTGTCAGCAATAGCAGATTGTATTTTGTCGAGGGTGACAATTGCGCTTTGTCGCGTGACAGAATATTTGAGCAGTGACAGAAACGATTCAAACGACAAGAGCAAAAAGAGGCTTGGCATTGCCGCCATTGTCCGGCTTAAAATGTCCGTTTCAGCGTGGGCAATGTTTAACAATCCGGCCAGCAAACTTGAGCCAATGACCAAAGACCATTGCCACTTGGCAGACTCACCATTCATTGACCGGAACAAAGCGTTCAGTGAGAAGATAATCACCCCAAATTCAACCACAAAGGGGAATAGGGGCGGTATACTGACCTTGTGAGTGTGCGCCAGGTCAGTTAAGGCATTGAAAGATAGCACAAAAGCAAACAGGGCCAAGAGCAGGGTTAAAATGCCTGTGACCCAAGCGATTATTTGATTGTGCTTTACCTGGGAATTGTTTGCAGCGTGGTTATTTGGTACAATAGAATTACCTGACATTTTAGCGTTCCTTTCGTTTTAACTTGTTGGGTGAAAATGTGCCGGAGTTGTTGCCGCAACTTCGGCCATTTTTTATTCACCCCCTTTCATTTTTTTGTATCCTCTTGGGTGATGTCAATTTCACCCCTTAGCCACTTTTGAACAAGTAGCCTGATTATGGTACTTAATGGGACTAATCCGGCTTTTTCTTTTGCTTTAGCTAAATCATTGGCTGGTAGTCTAAACCCTACAAATGACATAACTTCCTTACCACCTTTCTTTTGAGATTGTGATTGATTGGACATAAAACAAGTTTAACACGTTAAACACAACTTGTCAAAAAAGGATACAAAAATGTCAGGCACTTTGATTATTCAAGGGTGCAAGGGTGTAAGAGTGCAAGAGGGTAAAGGTGTGTTCTCTGCGCTCTTGAATTTTTCAAGGGTGCGGGATAGGGGGGAATATCCCTTGCTCCCTTACACCCTTGCGCTCTTGGACATTCTAAAAATCCATCTCGTTATCATCCTCAAAGGCTGGTAATGACCAATGCCAGATACCACCCGGCTTAATCGAGACAATCTTTAAATCACTTTTAACGCGCTTGGCAGTATGCCAGGATAATCCGGCTTGCTCTATTTCTCGTTGTAATTTTTCAGCCGTTATCGGGCCATCGGCAAGCAAGTCTAAAATAAGGTCTTTGGTTTGGTCTTTTAGAGTTTCCTGACGTGGGGGGGTGGGCGCGTCTCCAAAAGTGAGACCTTTATTATGCACTTTTAACCCTAGTGGGTCAGAAAAAGGGGCTAAGTT
>JAJRVO010000619.1 GCA_024277275.1 Chloroflexota bacterium | reverse complement strand
GAATTGTACCCTGGTACTGTTTGGCAATTTTAATAGCTTCTTGGCCGTGACGCGCCTCCAGTACGGTGTACCCATTCCCAATCAGGATACGGTGAGCCAACTCTCTGACCATATCCCCATCTTCCACCAGCAAGATTGTTTACAGGCCCGTGCGGTATTCCTCAGAAATTTGCCTTTGTTTGGCCGACTCGGTGTCCTCTTCAACCTCTGGCAAGTAGATTTTAAACGTTGTACCCTGGTCAGGCTCGCTGTAGACCCAAACATGCCCGCCACACTGGTTGATAATTCCGTGAACAGTAGCCAGCCCCAACCCGGTGCCTTGCCCCACCTCTTTAGTGGTGAAGAAAGGCTCAAAGATGCGTGATTGTGTCTCGGCATCCATACCGTGTCCGGTGTCGCTTACGGCCAGCATTACGTATAGGCCGGGCGTTACGCCCATATGCCGGCGAGCATACTCCTTGCCCAACTTGATATTATTGGTTTCAATAGTGAGCTTGCCGCCCTGGGGCATTGCATCACGGGCATTAATAGCCAAATTCATAATAACTTGCTCAATTTGTCCCGGGTCTGCTTTAACCTGCCCAAGCTCTGAGTTAAAGCTAGTAACCAGATCGATGTCTTCGCCAATTAAACGCCGCAGCATTTGCTCCATATTGGCAATAACGGTATTAAGGTTTAATACCATCAGTTGAAGCATCTGTTGGCGGCTAAAGGTAAGAAGTTGGCGCGTTAGCGCGGCGGCTCGTTCTCCGGCTTGTCCAATCTGTTCAATATCTGAGCGCAATGGATCGTTGTAGCTGAGACTACTAAGAATAAGTTCGCAATTTCCAATGATAACGGTTAAGATATTGTTAAAATCGTGGGCCACCCCGCCGGCCAGGCGCCCAATGGCCTCCATTTTTTGCGACTGGCGCAGTTGTTCCTCAAGTTGCTTGCTCTCGGTGATGTTACTGACCACGCCGTAGACAATCTTGGATGTGCCTCTGCTTTCTACGCGCGCGCTATCACGCACCCAGATGACCTTGCCATCGGCCTTGGTCATACGGTATTCCATCTCGCTATTTTGACCTGTGTCTAACCTTTCTGACTGAGATGTTGCGGCGGCTCTATCATCAGGGTGGATTACAACTGAGGGCCAAAAGTAGCGGTCGAGCATAAACTTTTCTAAAGGATAGCCGGTTAAATCTTCAACATTGGGGGAAATATAGAGGTTTATATGGTTTCCATCTTCAGCCACCTCGGTTACGTAAATGTGGTCGCTAATGGAGGTGATGAGCTGGCGGAATCGTTCCTCGCTGTCTCGTAGAGCTTGTTCAGTTTGCTTGCGTTTGGTAATCTCTCGGGTAATGCCAAAGTGGCCTGTAATTCGGCCTTGTTTATCGTAAATGCATATGTAGTCGCCTTCAATCCATATAGGCGTTCCGTCAAACTTTTTCTGTTGCTTTTCAATATGTAGCCTGCCCTTATCGTACAGGGTACGCAAACGCGATTTACCCTCCAAAGTGTTTTGATCATAAAGGTCGTTACCTGTCAGGTCAAGAAACTCATTCCGGCTGGCGCCGTAGATGTTAAGCATAGCGTCATTTACTTTGGTTATACGTAAATGGTTAAAAACATGCTCTAGCATTTGGTCTTTATCAGTGGTATTGTTCCACCGGATCGGTTCATCCAAAAGCATAAAAAAGAAACCGTCAATAGATTGAGAAAAGAACAACTCTAACAATTCCTGACTTTTTCCCAGAGCTTCTTCTGCTTGCTTGCGCTTGGTAATGTCGCGGTAATTAACCACCACACCCGCCACTACCGGGTCGTCTAGCAAGTTGTGGGCTATGGCCGCCAAAATACGCCACGAGCCATTTTTATGCTGAAACCGAAACTCCAGGGGTTGAGCGCTGCCCGGATTTTGGGTGATGTTGGCAAAGGCGTTATTAACGCTTGTTCTGTCGTCTGGATGAACTAAATCAAAGGTATTTTTGCCAACCAAATCATCCGGTCTATATTCCAAGACTCGTTCAGCCGGGGGGCTGGCGTAGCGTATCATTCCGTTGTTATCCAGAATCATGATAACGTCCGAGGCGTTCTCAATAAGCGAACGAAAATGTTCTTCGCTGTGTCGTAATGCCGTTAGAGTTTCCTGCAATTGTTCTGCCATCTTGTTAAAGAGGTTAGAGAGGTCGCCAAGTTCATCGCGGGTATGTACAGGTATGCGAGTGTCCAGCTTGCCTTGCCCAATTTGCTCTGCACCGGCTGCCAGTAAACGCAAAGGCGCGGTTAGTCTTTGCGTTAGAGCCATCAAAATCAGGGCCATAATTACCGAGCCAAAGAGGCCCAGTATCATAACGTAGACCCCCGCCTGGTCAACTGCGCCATATACCTCGCTTTGTGGATCGGTGACAATGATGTACCATTGCCAGGGCTGGAAGTACTGGTATACTGCCAAATGGCTCACTCCTTGCCAGGAGTAGGTCAGTTGTCCTCTCTGATTGTTCATCTCAAGGAACCAGTTCTCTTGGCTAACGTTGCTGCCTACCAGGCGCTCATTGGGGTGCGTAACAATGAGTCCTTGAGCGTTGACAATAAAGATATGCCCTTGTTGCCCAATCTCAATGGATAGTATTGTTGCGCCGGCGTCGGCTTGGGCTTGTTTCAAGCTGGCAGCAATATTCTCCAGGCCGTATTTGCGTAAAAACTCTTCTTGTTCCGCCACAACCTGCACAGCTTCAGACAATCTGGTTTCCAGCCAGTTCTCGGCCAGCGTGGTGAGCGCGTTGCGGGAGAGGTAGTAGGTGATTCCCGCGCCTGCTAACAGGGCCAAAAGCACCAGGGGTAAGGTGACAAGTAGTATCTTGGTGTAAATTCTCATTATTTATTCTTACTTCCTCTTTTCAATCCAGGTTTTCTCGGTGATTTGGGGGTAGAGCGCCATTGAGGCAACCATCTCATGCCCATAGTTTACACCCGTCCTATGGGCATAAGGCAAATTTGCCCTTTGGAGTGGATAGGCCGCCATATCTTCCAGAATTTTAATCTGGGCATGTTTCCATAGCCTAACCTGTTTATCAGGGTCTATCTCTGTTCGGGCCGCTTCAATTAAATCATCAATCTGGTTATAGTGGGAAAAGTTGGTGTCTGGTTTGGCGCCTGTGACCACTATAGAGTCAGAGTGAAAGAAGCGGGTTAGATAGGCATCAGCGTTGGGACGCCAGGCTATGTAAAGTACAATAGGGTTTGCATCTTGACGGATTGTTTGGTGCATAGCGGGGTGATCCATTACCTTAATTGCCAGATTAATTCCTATCCGCGCAAGTTGAAGTTGCAAGTTGTTATAGCTCTTGTAATAAGCCTCCATTTCAGAAGTTACAACCTCCAGGCGAAAGCCATCGGGATACCCCGCCTCAGTTAACAACTGTCTGGCCTTCTCTAAATCTACAGCATAATCCAGGCCAAGCGACTCTACCTCTTCTTGCGTTAAACCGCCGGGCAAGAATTCTGACGGCACAATAGAATAAACCTTTGTCGCAACGCCCTGGCCAAAGAGACCCAAAAACTCATCCCTGTCCAGCGCATAAGCTATAGCTTTACGCACCCGGACATCATCTAAGGGTTCTACGGCCGTGTTAAAGTGGACGGTTATCATCTCGCCAACGCCAAACAGGTCAATGACGATGCCTTCCTTGCGTTGCATCTTTTTAATCCATTCATTTTTGCTCAACCCGTTAATAACATCTATCTTGCCCGCCATTAAACTCGACTCGCGGCTACTGATATTGGGCATGTACATAACCTCAACGCCCGCCAGTTTAGGCTGACCGCGAAAGTATTGTTCATGGGCTATCAGTTGAACCTGTTTGCCGGGCGTATAGCTTTTAAACATAAAGGGGCCCGTCCCAACCGGGTGGATTTTAAAGACCTCGTCTCCCATTGCTTCAACAGCTTTTTGGCAGACAATAAACCCGCCGGCATAATCGGCTATTTTAGGCAAAAAGAGATGGGGAGATAACGGCGTCTCCATGATAACTTTGATAGTATAGTCGTCAACCTTTTCTGCCGACATGCCGGTGTACTCACCGGCGTAGGTAGAACGCTGTGGGTTAGCAGATTTTTGCAGCGAGTAAACTACGTCGTCCGCGGTTAGCTCGTAAGCCTCTGTCATAGGCCCAGCGTGGCACATTACCCCTTTTTTAAGCCTAAAGGTCCAGATTTGCTTGCCGGTTTCCACCTCCGGTTCGGGGACGCTTTCGGCCAAGTCCGGCTCAAGCGCCGGAGCGTTACCCGGCTGATAACGGAGCAATCCATTAAATACCATGTCCACCACAATGCGGTCGTTGGTACCGGCGGCAAAGTGGGGGTCCAACGCGCCCAGGTCGGCGGCGTTAATGCCAAGTCGCAACGTTGCCGGAACAGTCGATATTCCCGGTTCTTCGGTTGGCGTTATCTCTTCCTTTGGAGGCCGGGTAACAGGCGGCGTTGATGTTTGAACGCCTGAGGCGCATGCCGCTAAAATACCCGCCAGCATAACAAGCAGAAAGGTATTGAGCTTCATAATTGTTCTCCTGACACAAGTCAGTTTTGCTTAATTGGCGTTTTACTACAGAATTATAGCATACCTTAACCTATTGTGATGTAAACCCCTGACGCTGTTGACATCCCCATCTAATTGGATTAAAATCCCATAATTAATTCCCCACAAGAGGTAAACTTTTATGACTATGACCAGCGCCGAAGCTCGGCAAGCTTTTTTAGATTATTTTGAGAAAAATGGGCATACCGTTGTCTCCAGTTCATCGCTGGTTCCCAGCGACGACCCAACGCTCTTGTTTGTTAATGCCGGAATGGTTCAATTTAAAGACGCATTCTTAGGATTGGAGAAACGAGCCTATCAGCGGGCCGCAACGTCTCAAAAATGCATGCGCGTGGCCGGCAAACATAATGATCTGGAAAATGTCGGACCCTCGCCCCGACATCATACATTTTTTGAGATGTTGGGCAATTTCTCACTGGGCGACTATTTTAAAAGGGACGCCGTCCGTTTTGCGTATGAATGTTTAACCGGTGTTTATGGCCTTCCTCCGGAGCGCATCTATTATACCGTCCACACCGGAGATGACGAAGCCTTTGACCTGTGGACCAAAGAAATGGGCATAGCCCCAGAGCGAGTCTACCGCATGGGCGACGCCACCAACTTTTGGCAAATGGCCGATGTCGGCCCTTGCGGCCCCACCTCTGAACTGCATTACGACTGGGGCGAAGAGTTTTGCACCTGCGGCCGGCCGGATTGCTCCGTGCTTTTAGATAACGGCTGCGAGCGCTGGCTGGAAATATGGAACCTGGTTTTTATGCAGTTCAACCAAACCGCCGACGGCAGCCGCACCCCCCTGCCCAAACCCGGCGTTGATACCGGCATGGGGCTGGAGCGGATTGTCTCGGCGGTGCAAAATAAACGGGCCAATTATGAAACCGATTTGTTTACGCCAATCATTGGCCGTGTGCAGGAGTTGCTTGCCCACACCGAGGCCCAGGTTGAAGAACATACCGTAGCCTACCGCGTCATTGCCGACCACGGGCGAGCCATCACCTTTATGATTGGCGATGGCGTAATGCCCGGCAACGAAGGCCGCGCCTCGGTGCTGCGCCTCATTTTGCGCCGCGCGGCTCGTTACGGCCGGCAAGCCGGTTTTGATGGCCCATTCCTGGCCAAAGTAGCCGACAAAGTGATTGAAGAAATGGGCGACCACTATATTGAGCTAAAAGCGCGTCGCCAATTTATCCTTAACGTCATTACCCAAGAAGAAGAACGCTTCTTAAAAACGTTTAACAACGGCCTGGAATTAATTGCCGGTCTGGTTAAAAAGCTCAAGGCCGATGATAAAAACCAGATACCCGGCGATGAAGTGTTTAAACTATATGCCACCTATGGCTTTCCCAAAGACCTGACCCTGCTGATTGCCGATGAAGAGTACGGCTTTACCATCGACGAAAAAGGCTACCGGGCGGCCTTTGACGAACACGCCAAAATATCCGGCGGCAGCAAAATTGGCGTAATTGCGGTGGATATGCTGCAAGTTTATGCCGATTTGTTTGACAAGCTCAAAAGCGATGACGCGCTGCCCGAAAGCGGCGTAACCTATAACCCCTATGCCGGCACAGAGTTGCCGGGTAAAGTTGTCGCCATTCTCCGCGATGGAGAATCGATTGACAGCGCGGAAGAGGGCCAGAAAATTGAACTGGTTTTAAATGCCACCTCTTTTTACGTTGAGGCCGGCGGGCAAATTGGCGATAAAGGGCAGATTGTTCAGCAAACTGCCGGTCAGGCAACCCCGTGGCAAATGGATGTAAAGGCCGTGGTAAAACCGGTCAACGGCTTAATTGTGCATGAAGGGGTTTTGGCGCGCGGCACGGTTAAAGTTGGCTACGAGGCTTTAGTAATGGTGGATAACCAGCGTCGCTGGGATATTATGCGCAACCACACCGCCACCCACGTTTTGCACCGCGAACTGCGGCGCGCTCTGGGCGACCACGTGGCTCAGGCCGGTTCTTTAGTCGCCCCTGATAGATTACGCTTTGATTTTAGTCACCCGCAAATGGTTACCCAGAGCGACCTTGAAGCGATTGAAGCCGCCGTTAATCGAATAATTTTGGCCGATTTTCCGGTTTTGACCAGTTATAAAGGCTACAATGAATTAAAACAGGCCATTGGGGCCGGAGAAATTATGGCCCTCTTTGGCGAAAAGTACGGCGATGTGGTTCGCGTGGTTCAAATTGGCGACGACGATAACACCTACAGCCGGGAACTGTGCGGGGGGACGCACGTCCAAACCACAACCCAAATCGGTTCCCTGCACATCACCAGCGAAGGCAGCGCCGCCGCCGGAATTCGGCGTATTGAGGCGGTTACTGGCCGGGTGGCTCAGGAGTTGACCCAACAGCGTCTAAACACGTTGGAACAAACGGCAGGGCTGCTAAAAGTGTCGCCGGAAGAGGTTTATGAACGCGCTCAATCTCTGGTGTCTCAGGCGCAAGATAGCGACAAAAAGATTAGAGAACTGGAGCGCAAATTGGCGCGGGTTGAATTTGAGGGAATGTTGGCCCAAGCCGGGGAAGTCAACGGCGTTAAGGTTGTTGCGCTCAAGGTAGACGCCCCTGATGTGGCTATGCTCCGTGAAATGAGCGACTGGTTCCGCGACCGGCTTGGCTCCGGCGTGGTTGTATTGGGCGCGGTGATTGAAAACAGACCCAGTTTTATTGCCGCTGTGACTAAAGATTTAACCGAGCAAGGTTTGCACGCCGGTAAGTTAGTAAAAACGGTGGCTCAGGTTGTTGGCGGAGGCGGAGGCGGCAGCCCCACTATGGCTACCGCAGGCGGCAAAGATGCGGCTCGTTTGGGTGAGGCTTTGGCTAAGGTGAACACTTTGGTATGCGAGGCTATAAATAACCCCTAACTTATGAAATTCCTGCGCCGGTTTCAGCGGAAGAAAAAACAACGCCCTACTGCCTACAGCCTGGTTGACGTTGGCCGGGACACGGTTAAAGCGGCGGTTGTGCTGATGATACCGGGCAATGCGGAGCCACAGGTTGTAGGCTACGGCCTGGCTGAAACAGGTAATCGAGATATTACCGGGGGGCGGATTGAGGCTGGGGCGGTCACTCGCCCGGTAAATGTGGCCCTTACGCAAGCGGAAGATAGCGCCGAAGCATTCATCGGCCAAAAAATTGTGCCGGACCATGTGATTTTTGCCCTGGCCGGACGGGCCTCGGTAGGTAAATTATTTACCGTACAACAAACGCGCCCCAAACCCGAAGAGCCTATCTCTGTTAAAGAATTGAATAACCTCAGAGCCAGAGCCGAGCGATTGGTTCGGCAGGGATTGTCTGAGGCTTATTTTGAGGGCGGGCAGTGGCAACCGCTGGCCGTAACCGACGCCGGGCTACGTCTGGACGGCAACTCGGTGTTAGACAGAATGGGTCTGACCGGTCAGGAAATCACATTTTCGGTATTTGGAGTGGCCGGTCAGGCCGGCGCTCTGAGAGCGCTGGAGGTGCTGGCTAATCGATTGGATTTAACGCTGGCCAATGTTGTGGCCTCGCCGCAGGCTTTGGCTTCGGTTACGCCTTATGCCGAAGCAATAGTTTTGGATATTGGCTTTTCCGGCACAGACATATGTTTAATCCGTGGCGACGCTTTGGTAGCGGCAGACTGGACGCCGTTTGGCGGGTATTTTTTTACCCACGCTTTAGCTCAATCTATGGATATTGACCTGCCGGCAGCCAAAACGTTAAAACATGCTTTTTCAAATGGCGAATTAGCCGGCCCTGAAGCGAGCCACGTTGACACCCATCTGGCTGCGCTGCGCCGGCGCTGGTACAATGCGGTAATGGAAGTGTTAGCCGAGTTGTCTCCCGGCAAACCATTGCCCAGACGAATATTCTTGACCGGCGGCGGCAGCTTATTACCCGGCCTCGACACATTGCTTCGCACCGACCCTGTTCCCTTTAACGCCGCTCCGGAAGCGGCGCGATTAGCGGCGCAATTAGCGGCGCAATTAGCGGCGCAATTAGGCAATCAATCCTGGCTGTCTATTAAAGATTTAACCGGCTCTTTGGATTACAATTTGTTTGCTTTAGCGTTGAGTCTAACCGTCGGTTTACCTGAGTGATATGGACCAAATCTTAGAACTTGAAAACACAGACGATATCACCTCTATTCGGAGTCGAATAGATTTTACCTTGCCAACCCTTACCCAACAATCTGTCCAGGCAACTGGAACCCTGGAGCGACCGCGCTTGGTGCTGGTTGTTCCCCGCAAAAACAAAGCCCTGCACAGCCTGGTCAATGTAAAACTTCTGGCTCGCGCCGTAAAAACGCGAGCGGTAGAGTTAGCCATTGTTAGCCCTCACCCCACGGTGCGCGATTACGCTAAAGAGGCCGGGATTAAAGCCTTTGGTAGTTTAAGACGAGCCAGGTGGGCGGGTTGGGCTACATCACAGCCTCCGGTTGCCCCTCCGATAGAAACGCTGCCCCCGGTTGTTTCGTCTCCGGCCAAAGAAGATCCGCAGGTAAAGAAGAAAAAAAAGAAGCCCCCAAAGAAAAGCCGCAAGCGAGTCCAAAAGAAAAAGTACGAGGTGTTTGACGGCAGCAATCGCCCCGGAGTTTTGCGACTCATTTTTCGGCAGGTTGGAGCGCTTATTCTGGTTTTTATCCTGGCTTTAGCCTTTGTAACGGGAGTTATTGTTTTATTGCCCCAGGCAACAGTTACAATAACGCCGGTAGCCCAAAATGTTGAAGCCGGGCTGGTTGTAAAAGCAGACCCAAACGTAGAATCTGTCGATTTTGAGGAATTGGTTTTTCCGGCCAGGATAGACCAGGTAGAGTTGGAACTGTTTGGTAAAATTGAGACGGCGGAAACTGAACTGGCCCCATTGGAACAAGCGACGGGACAAGTGGTGTTTATCAACCGCACCAATGATGAGCAAACCATCCCTGTAACTACTACTATATCCACCTAAGCCGGCGAACCGATAGAGTTTATCACCGTTGAAACAGCTACCATCCCGGCCGGGGTGGGGGCAACTACGCCTACCCGGGTAATTGCCGTAGAACCCGGCCCCAGAGGCAACGTGCCGGCGGGTCAAATTAACAGGTTTGTGGACCCGGCTTACAGTTTGCTGGCCCGCGTTGTTAATGAGCAGCCCATGGGGGGCGGGACGCTTGAACCAACTAAAATAGTGGTGCAAGCCGATAAAGAACGCCTGGAAGCTCATTTGCGACAACTGGTTCAACAAGAGGGGTTGCTGCAACTACAAGCCGCTCTGGGAGAACAGGAATTTATTCCTCCCGAATCTGTGCAGGTCATTGTGCTTGATGTGCAATACCAGGAATTTGCCGGCGATTTTTCGGACACCTTTGGCGGGGAGATGCAGGCTGTGGTTCGGGCCACGGTAATTGGCGGCTATAATGCTAACCGTTTGGCTTTGGCGGCTCTGGAAGCGCAAATTCCTCCCGACTCTGAGCTTGACCTTGACGGTTTAAATTTTGAAGCGGGCGAGATATTGGAAATCACAAAAGGCGTTGTTACGTTCAGGGTTTTTGCCCAGGGGCGGGCGCTTCCGGTGATAGACGGCTATAAAATTGCCGACCAGGTTGCCTGGTTGACCATTGGCGAGGCTCAAGACCTGTTGAATCAACAATATAAACTGGCTACTGTGCCGGGGATTGATTTAAAACCCGATTGGCTGGTCGAACTACTAGGCCGCTTGCCCTTTGCCCCACTGCGGATAAATGTGGTGATTAACGATGCCGTAGCGCCGGCGGCTAATGGCGGTTAGGCTATGACTTTAATGGCTCTGGATGTGGGAGAACGTCGGGTTGGAATAGCGATTAGTAGTAGCGGTATTTTTGCCACGCCACATTCGGTTTTGCGCCGTAAATCTAAAAAAGAGGATTTTGCCAGGTTACAACGCCTGATTGCCGAGCTAAATGTAGAACGAGTCATTGTTGGCATACCTTATTCTCTAAGCGGGCATGAAACAATTGGCCCGCAAGCCCGTCGCGTTAAGCGGTATGCCACGGCTCTGGCAAAAACCGTGGCGGTCCCCCTTGAGTATTTTGACGAGAGTTACTCCACTGTAGATGCAAAAGCCTTTCTTTCGGCGTCTGGTCAAAAAAAAGTACCCATTGATGCCGCAGCAGCCGCTGTGATTTTACAAAATTACCTTGATAAAAATCAAAATGAGTAACTATCCAGGCATGTCATTTCGACCCCTTCGGCTTGCAGTCTCGAAATGACATAGAGGGTGAACAGTTACCCAAATATTAATGTTTGCGGGACCATTTGACTGTTGTCGTTATCATTGTAACGTGATATACTTTTTATGTTTAATCTTTAAGGTTTGTACATGTAGCGCTTGAGGCGACAGCCTTGAAGATAAGCTGGAAAAAATTTACTTGGGTTTAGGGCCACACAGAGCAAAAGATGATCAATTCATCTAAAAAAACAGTTGAACTTGAGATCCCGAGTGAGTTAGGCTATGAAAAGATTGCTATGGCCGCCGCGGCCGCAATAGCCGGACGCATGGGCTTTTCGTTTGATCGGATTGAGGATTTAAAGACTGCGGTTGGCGAAGCGGTAATCAATGCCATTGAACACGGCAACCAACTCAATGGCAACGCCACGGTGACGGTTGTATTGACATCTAAGAACAACGCTTTAGTTTTGCATATTATCGATTGCGGTTACCAGCCTATCCCTCCTATTCCCCCAGAACGCGAGCTTCGGCTAGACAACCGGGGTTGGGGCATGTTTTTAATTAAAAGTCTGGTTGATAATGCAGAAACAGTTGCCCAACCGGGTCGAAATGAAATGAAAATGATTATGCATCTGGCGCGTTAAATCGTTTTGAAATGGACATTATTGGAAATAATGGACATTATTGGAAATAATGGACATTATTGGAAATAATGGACATTATTGGAAATAATGTTTGGAGTAGCGGTTAAGAAAAAGCGAAAACGTGATGGGTTACGTTTTCGCTTTTTTGTTCTATAGAAATTTTCAACTATGGCCACCATTCTTTATATTGCTCATGATGAGGCGGCTCAAAAATCAATACAAGCGATTTTGAACCGGCAGTATAATGTGATTTCTGCTACCGATGGTCCCACTGCAATTCAATACTGCGCTATGATTCGGCCGGACCTTATCTTAATGGATGTAGAACTACCTGATATTGACGGATTTGGGCTAATTTCACGTTTAAAAATGTTTATGCCTCAGACGCCCATTTTGCTCCTTACCGCTGCTCATCCGGGTAAGGGGCAGTTTCAAATGTTCCAGACCGGCGTTGATGATTTTTTATCCAAACCGGTCAACAAAGATAAACTTCGGCAAAAAATTCAATCGCTTTTACCTCAGCCGGACAGCGCGCCCGGGTTGTTGACTGCGCCGGATCAAGTAGTTGACCAATTTGAGACTCAGATTGCGGCCTTAAACAGGGCCAATACACGGTTAGCCTCTCTTAATGCTATTAGCGCGCTTATTGGCACCAGTTTAGATTTGGAACATCTTACCGATGAAATCTTGCAACAAATTCAAAGAACTATTGATTTTGATAGCGCTACCCTTTTTCTCCTTAAAGGCAATATTTTAGAAGCCGCAGCCTCGCGCGGCCTTTTAGAATTCCAGCGTGGTATGAATGTTTATACCAGAAGCGATCAAAACTCTGCCTGGCAAGTAGTCAACAATAAACTCCCCTTAGTTATTAATGATGTTACCAAAAGCAAGTACTGGGAGCCCCGCCCCGAACTTAGCCAGGTGCGATCTTGGCTGGGGGTGCCATTGATTTATAAAGACAGGGTGGTTGGCGTTTTAACGCTGGATAAAAACGAGCCGGATGCTTTTGCCGACCCCGATGCCCGTTATGTGTTTACTCTGGCCTATCAAATAGCCATTGCCGTTGAAAACACCCAACTTTTTGAAGAGTGGGAAAATCAAGCCACCCGGCTTAAGTTAATCAACGAAGTTGCCCAGGAAATCACCACCATTCTTGATGTGGACAACCTGTTTGATGCGCTGGCCCAGGCCATTTTTGAGCGATTGCACTACGATCGCGTAGCTATCTTTGAAATGGGTCCGCTGCGTTCAACGCTTATCCTAAAAGCGTGTTGCGCCAAATTGCCCTCTCAGCTTGAGGTTGGCGTTTATCAGCAAAGCGTTGAGGTGGGGTTAATTGGCAAAGTAGTTAAAACGGGTAGACCGATACTGGTAAATAATATTTCACATGAGGACGACACGTTATCTCTGGAAGGTATGACCGTTCAGTCGGAGCTGGTTATACCTATTTTTGTTGGCAGCCAGATTGAAGCGGTTATAAATATTGACAGCAGCCACGTTAACGGGTTTCGCGACCAGGATTTGTGGACGTTAAGCAGCCTGTCCAGCCAGGCGGCAACAGTTATTGAAAACGCCCGGCTTTATCATGCTATTGACGCTTACTCCGATAAGTTAGAGCGGATTGTCGCTGCCAGAACGCAACGATTGCAGGCTATTAAAAAAATTAGCCAGGTTGTCAGCCAGGGCTTGGATGTTGATGACTTGCTGACGGTTGTTGGCGAAGGGATTGGTCAAATTTTTACCCCGGATGATCAGATCGCCGGTAATCTGAATGTTACCATTGGTTTGGTGGATGGTTCTAACCTTGTGGTCAGGACAATTTATGATAGCGTCTTAAGTGAGCAAAGTTCTTTAGGGCAACCGTTAGAAACTGAACATAAAGTTAATCATCATACCCCTGTGGGACAGGTTATTAGCCGGTCGAAACCAATAATTCTTAAAAACGTCGATTCCCAGAGTATCTATAAAGTAGCGCCCGACCAAGAAAAAGACACTATTAATTCTCTTATGTTGGCCCCCCTGATCACCGCCGGTAAAACCATTGGCGGAATCATAATCGAGAGCCAGGCTGCCAACCTTTTTGACGAGAGTGATCTTGAAACGCTGGAGTCGCTGGCTTTTCAAATAGCCAGCGCCATTGAACATGCCCGGCTTTTACAAAAAACAAGAGAGTTGGCAATTGTTGATGAGCGCACGCGCCTGGCCAGAGATATGCACGACGGCGTTGCCCAAAATCTGGCGTATTTACTCATTCAGGTTGACCGTTGCTTAAATATGGTTGATGAAGGCGGCAAACTGGAAAGTCAATTAGAACAGATAAGCGATTTACTTACCCAAAATATTGACGAGTTGCGCCGAAATATTTTTGACTTACGCCCCGTAGACCTCGAAGGAAAATCGCTCTTTGAAGCGCTTGAAAACTTTGTGGCAGAGTTTGGACATCGCTGGAATCTACAAACATCCTGTTTTGTTAACGGTACAGCCCAAGATGTGCCGGCTGAAGTGGAAAGCAGCCTTTACCGAATTTTACAGGAAACCCTTTCAAATGCGCGGCAACACGCCCGGTGTACGCGAGTGTCTGTAAAATTAACCGTAAATAATAAGCAAGAGATTGCCCTGGAAGTAAAAGATAATGGCCGGGGCTTTGATGTGACTCAAACCTACCAAAACTTACACCAGGGCACAAAAAAAGGGCTGGGATTAATTTCTATGTGCGAGCGTGCAGAGAGCGTGGGCGGGCAATTAACCGTAGACAGCGCCAAAAATCAGGGAACGTGCATATTTGCAACGCTTCCCCTGCGCGCTTCGGTAAAAGGGTAACTTCTCAATAATCCAGAGCGGAGCGCAGTGCAATGTGAGCATTGCCGCAATCTGTATTCCCTTGTTACCCCAAGTTATTGAGAAGATATTAAAAGGCAGCTAAACTATGAGTAAAATAAGGATTTTATTGGCCGATGATCACTCTCTTTTTAGAGAAGGTTTGCGTTCTCTATTAGAAGATCAAGATGATATTGAAATTGTGGGCGAAGCGGAAGACGGTCTGGAAGCCACCAAGATAACGCCCCAACTAAAACCATCCATCGTTTTAATGGATATCAATATGCCGGTTATAGATGGCGTTGAAGCAACCCGGATCATACTTCGGGAAAACGAGGCGGTGGATGTAATTATTTTGACCATGTACCCCCAGGATGAGTACGTATTTGAAGCCTTAAAAGCCGGCGCTAAAGCCTATCTTTTAAAGGACACGCGCTCAAAAAAGCTATTGCAAGTCATCAGAACCGTTCACTCTGGTCAGGCTGTTATTGATCCTGAGATGACCACCCGCTTGTTAAATGAATTTCGGCGGATGGCTGATGAAAAAGAGAACAAATCCCCAGAAGTTCAAACTCTGACAGACCAGGAACGAAGAATTTTAACCCTGGTAGCCGGCGGAGCCAGCAACAAAGATATTGCCGCCGAGCTTGATTTGTCTGAGCGAACCATCAAAAATTACCTCTCAATAATTTTCCAAAAACTTCAAGTAAATAATCGTACCGAAGCCGCTATTAGGGCCGTGAAGGATGGCCTGGTTGATAGCCGGTAAACAGTAATCAATAAACAGTAAATAGTAAATAGTAATCAGTATTCAGGGACCGTGGATCACAGTTTACTGAATACTGAATACTGAATACTGAACTTAAGGTACTTTCGGGCAAAATGGGCAAGTACCTTTGTCATTTAGATTCGACCCCTTTTTTCGGTACCTTTGCCTCTATAACTCCAGCCGTTTATCCTCTATACTTTATTAGTATGGGGCTAAAGTCTAAATCTTTGACCGTTTTGGGGCAAGGGCATTT
>JAJRVO010000055.1 GCA_024277275.1 Chloroflexota bacterium | reverse complement strand
GGCAACCGGCAGGAAGGCGGTCAGGCTCCCTGCAATTACTGGAGCCAGGATGAGCCAGCCGAGAAGCAAGGCAAAAAGCAATAATCGCAACGCTGACGGGATGGGAAGTTGGGGATTAGGCGCGTCTTTTAATTTTTCTTGGAGTGTCAGGTTACAATCTCCACATTCAACAATTCCAAAACCGGCTGGATGGGATTCATCAGCGTGGCTTGGGGCGACCCGGCAAAGAGTAAGCCGACCACGTTTTTGTCTTCATCCAGCACCGCCGAGCCGGAATCGCCGCCTTCGCTCATACCCCCGGCCATCAATTGGCCGGTGAAGGTGGCGACACGTCCGCCGTAATCAACCGAGGTTGTAACATCTATCTGGGTGATTCGGCCAGACGTGTGATCAGTAGTTCGGCCCGTTTTTTGAACGTTGGTTCCCAGCGTGGCCTTAGCCGCGCCTTTGGGAGCGCCGATTCTGAAAATCTCGGAGGTGAATTGGTTGGGGTCCTGGGGGCGGGCCAGGGCCGCGTCGACCAGATTTTCACCGGGGGAGGTTTGATAAGCCATCATCCGGTGACTGGAACCCAACACTTTTGCCGCTATGTTTAGCAAATTCTCAATACTTGTGGCAATGCCGCAACTAGGGCTGTCGCCGCCAAAGTCAATGGGGATGAACTCGGCCAGGGTTGCCACTTGATCCGTCAGGCTGCCGCCATCATAGCGCCCCGGCTGGATAATAGCATCGCCGGGTTGGGCGTTATTTACGTTGGCCAGGACATGGTTATTGCTAAGAATGAAGATTTCGTCACCGCGTCTTACCAGGCAGCCAAAAGTGCCGGCGGTTATATCAATGTGTCCCATTGAGACGCCAGGGGGAATAATGGGTCGCCAGCGGTCTTTGGTGCTTTGGGCCTGGGCTGTTACTTGCCCGGCCAAAAAACGCCCTGTCTCCACAACGTCGGTTTTAACGCCGTTCAGGTTGCGAGGCACTTTATCGCTTTCGGTCAGTTGAGCCACAGGCACTTTCCGGGCCACGTTGACAACTACGGCCAGGTCATTGGTAATGCCGTCGCTGGTTTCTTTATAACCAACACCAACGCCAACTACGTTGCTTCGCGTCATCAAGTGTCGCAGATTTTGCTGCTTAATGGATATGGCTCTATCAAGGTCAACAATCATGGTTCCCTCCTGTTTCAAGTATTTATATCCGGCTTTTAAATTCTAATTTTTAATTCATCAAACTTGTTGGATTGAGGTAGAACTTTGCTAAGCAATCAGATATACTAAAACGCCTTAATCTGCCCCACTTCTTGCACGTCAGTCACGACGTCATCTAACACTGGTGGAACAATATCTTCAACAGATAAGTCAGCCAAATCTTTTTTCTCTGACACATTTATAATCAGAGCAATTTGATCGGTCCATTGCCCATGCTTTTCTTTAATGCCGACACCTACACCTACCACATTAGCCAACTTTAGTAGAGTTTTTTCGTGACGAGCTTTAACTTTTTTTACTAACTCAATAGCTTGCTTTTGACTCATAGCGATGCCATCCTGATTTAACCCAATAGAATTTAACCTATTATACCCCATAATCACTTCTCTTGAAACCACACCAAAACGCATTTTGTCGATTTGCGCATTTACCATAGTTAAAGTATTATTTGGCGCTTCTGGCGCTCTGTGTAAACGAGTGCTAAAAGCGACTCCGGTATTTGCAATTTCATCAAAACAGAGTTATTATCTCTGCACCTTAAATTAGCACTACCAACACCAGAGTGCTAAAAACAAATCCGTAAATTTGCAAATTAAATCTATTTGAGGTATTATAGCTGCTTGACTGGCACTCTGGTCGGTTAAGTGCTAATTTGTTAATTCAATTTTCAATTTGAGGAGGTATTTACATATGAATCTCAAGCCATTAGGCGATAGATTAATTGTTGAACCTACTGAGCAAGAAGAAATGACAGCCAGTGGGATTGTGTTGCCCGAAACAGCCAAGGAAAAGCCCATGCAGCGTAAAGTATTGGCTGCCGGTCCTGGCGTCCGCAAAGACGATGGGTCTCGCGCGGAACTGGACGTGAGCGTGGGCGACACGGTGCTGTATGCCAAGTACGCCGGCACCGAAGTAAAGATTGATAGCAACAAGTATCTAATTTTGAGAGAAACTGACATTCTTGCAATTGTACAGTAAAAAATCACCACGAGTGAATCGATAAAGGAGTATAAAAATTATGGCAAAACAACTTGCTTTTAGTGAAGATGCCCGTCGCCGTCTGAAGGTGGGGGTTGACACCCTGGCCGAGGCTGTAAAAACCACCCTCGGTCCCAAAGGTCGCAATGTTGCCCTGGATAAAAAATGGGGCGCGCCTACCGTTACCCACGATGGCGTTACCGTGGCCAAAGAAATTGAACTGGAAGACCCCTATGAAAATATGGGGGCGCAACTTCTTAAAGAAGCTGCCACCAAAACCAATGATATCGCCGGCGATGGCACCACCACCGCCACCGTTTTGGCTCAATCCATTGTTACCGAAGGTTTGAAAAACGTAGCTGCCGGCGCTAACCCTATGCTGCTCAAACGTGGCATTGAGTTAGCTTCCAGTAAAGCGGCGCAGGCCATCCGCGACAGCGCAATTGAGGTCAAAGGCAAAGAAGATATTGCTCACGTAGCCAGCATCTCCGCTGCCGACGCAGAAATTGGCAACTTGATTGCCGCTGTTATGGACAAAGTTGGCAAAGATGGCGTTATCACTGTTGAAGAAAGTAAAGGCTTGGCCTTTGAAACTGATTACGTCGATGGTATGCAGTTTGATCGCGGCTACATTAGCCCCTACTTCATCTCCGACCCGGAAACAATGGAAGCTGTTATCAACGAGCCGTACATTCTTATTTACGATAAGAAAATATCCTCTGCTCAAGACATTGTGCCTGTGCTTGAAAAACTGGTTCAAGCCGGCAAGCGCGATCTGGTTATTATTTCCGAGGATGTTGACGGCGAGGCTCTGGCCACTCTGGTGCTGAACAAACTACGAGGCACCTTTAACGTGTTAGCCGTCAAAGCCCCCGGCTTTGGCGATCGCCGTAAAGCAATGCTGCAAGATATTGCGGTCTTGACCGGCGGCACTGTTATTACTGAAGAGATGGGGCGCAAGCTGGAAAGCGCCACATTGGATGATTTGGGGCGAGCGGACAAAGTGTCCTCCAACAAGGATGATACCACCGTTGTTGGCGGGTCCGGCTCCGAGGAAGCTATCAGTGGCCGCATTAACCAAATTAAAGCCGAGATTGAAAACAGCACCAGCGACTATGACCGCGAAAAGTTACAAGAGCGTTTGGCCAAGTTGGCCGGCGGCGTGGCTGTTATCGGCGTTGGCGCTGCTACCGAAGTCGAACTGAAAGAGAAAAAGCACCGCGTAGAGGACGCCCTGAGCGCCACCCGCGCCGCTGTAGAAGAAGGCGTTGTGCCTGGCGGCGGGGTTGCTCTGATTAACGCTATACATGCTTTGCAAGATGTTAAAGATGACGATCCTGACATCAATACCGGTGTTGTTATTGTGCGCCGCGCCCTTGAAGAACCGATGCGCCAACTGGCTCGCAATGCCGGTAAAGAAGGGGCTATTGTTATCGAAGAAGTGCGTCGCCGCAGCAGCGATGGTAACGCCCGAGAAGGTTACAACGTGCTGAGTGATCAGTATGTCGATATGATAAAAGCAGGCATTATCGACCCGGCCAAAGTGACTCGCAGCGCCGTAGAAAATGCCGCTTCTATTGCCAGCATGATCCTGACCACCGAAGCTCTCATCACCGACATCCCCGAACCGGCGGCTCCAATGCCCGGCGGCGGTATGGACCCAGGTATGGGCGGCATGGGCGGTATGATGTAATTCTGCTCTTGTTGAGCGTTTGCAAAACAAATATGACAATAAAACACCCCGTTCAAGTGGACGGGGTGTTTTATGTTTGCAATAAAAAAAACAGCCTTGATAACTTCAAAGACTGTTTTATCTAATATGTGAGCCTACGGGCGGATTTGAACCGCCGACCTACGCCTTACCAAGGCGTTGCTCTACCTCCTGAGCTACGTAGGCAGAAAATCAATTAACAATGAGCAATTAACAATGAGCAATTAACAATGAGCAATTAACAAAAAATTTGTTCATTACTAATTGATAATTGTTAATTGTCTAAGTCGGGGCGGGCGGATTCGAACCGCCGACCTCTTGAACCCCATTCAAGCACGCTACCGGACTGCGCCACGCCCCGAAAATCAACCGGTAATTAACAATTAACAATGAACAATCATCAAAAAAATTTATCATTACTCATTGATAATTGTTTAAGTCGGGATGGGCGGATTCGAACCGCCGACCTCTTCGTCCCGAACGAAGCACGCTACCGGACTGCGCTACATCCCGAAACAATCATTGCCAACACAGGCAAAGGGGGAGTTTAGCACAAACTTAAAACAGTGTCAAAGTTTACCCTGGAAGTTGTTAAAAATAACCTTGTAGATACCCCATAAAAACCAAGTTTATATCCGGCTTGGCTCTTGGCCGTAAATCACTTTCATTTCATCATACACCCGGCTTACACCGGCCCGAATACGCTTTTCTATAATTGATTTTTCTCCTGGCCGGTAGGGGAAGTAGTCAATCATCTGGCTGATGACCACGGCCGCTTCGGCTTTGGTGCGGCCCGATTTGTACTGGCTCCGCACCTTGGAACGCATAGCCCGGATGTATTCAGAAACAGGTTCGCTGGCCTCTACATTACAAAGCGGTCCGTGTCCCGGCACAATTAACGAGTATTTTTGCCGGCGCAGCCAAGTTAATTTTTTCAACCAGCCTTCGCTGTCGCACTGTCCCAGGGCCGGATGTTCATCTACCACGACTAAATCGCCGGTAAAGAGAATCCTTTCATCCGGCAAATAGAGACCGCTGGTAGCCGGGGTGTGTCCGCCCAAATGCACAAAGCATAACTCTCGCCCCCCCTTATACATAACGAGCCGTCCGGTAAAACAAAGTTCAGGTTTAATTACGCTGATTTCATCGAACTGCCTTTGAATTTCCGGACGCTTTTTAAATAAATTCTTGGTGCGTTCAATGAAGGTGTCTTTGTAATTAGCCATCTCTTTCCAGGCCGCTTCATGGGACATAATAGGCGCATCAAAAAACTGATTGCCCATAATGTGAGTCCGGTGGTGGTCGGTGTTGAAAACATATAACACTTTGTCTGTTAATTGCGACACAGTTTTGGCCCAATCTTTGGCCTCTGCCGGAATCATAGGCGTATCAATTACAATAGCCCCTTCATCTGTTAGAATACAACCAACATTGGCTCCTTCATAATCTAATTTAACAAAAACATTTTTGGCAATCTCTTGAACCATAATCGTCTCTTTAGCGCCTCCTCATCAAGCATCGTGTAGTTTAGCACAATTAGTTTTGATAATCAACCCTAAATCTCAACTTTTTGTATGTAGCGATGTTTTTTGGTTAATTTGGGTTTAGAAATACTGCTTAAATAGCTCAAAGACCCCTTCTGGGGTATAATGTATGTGTAAAACTATTGCCCCAACAAACTGGAGTACCCGCATGGAAATTGGAACAATAAGACTTGTCGATATTGAAAATGAAATGAAGGTGGCCTACCTTGATTACGCTATGAGCGTGATTGTCTCGCGGGCGTTGCCTGATGCTCGTGATGGGTTAAAGCCGGTTCATCGCCGCATTTTGTATGCTATGCATGATATGGGTATTCGCCATAATACACCCTACCGCAAAAGCGCTCGCGTAGTGGGCGATGTGTTGGGTAAATACCATCCCCACGGCGATAGCGCCGTATATGATGCTATGGTGCGTATGGCCCAAGAGTTTTCAATGCGTTACCCTTTGGTGGATGGACAGGGTAACTTTGGCAGCATCGACGGCGATAGCCCGGCTGCTATGCGGTACACCGAAGCCCGTCTGGCAAAAATCACGCAAGAGATACTGGTCGATATTGAAAAGAATACGGTAGATTGGGCGGACAACTTTGATGGCAGCCTGCAAGAGCCGGAAGTTCTGCCGGCCTTGTTGCCCAATCTGTTGCTCAACGGAACATCAGGCATTGCGGTTGGGATGGCTACCAACATCCCCCCCCATAATTTAGTTGAAATTTGCGATGCCATTATCCATTTGATTGACCATAACCATAATCTGGATGACGTTACTGTTGAAGATTTAATGGAGTTTGTCAAAGGTCCTGATTTTCCCACCGGAGCCTTTATTTTTGGCAGAGAGGGCCTGATAAATGCCTATGCTACCGGCAAGGGCCGGATAATAATGAGGGCTGCGGCAAAAATTGAGGAGATGAAGGGCAATCGCCATCGGATTGTGTTTACAGAAATCCCCTACCAGGTCAACAAATCTTCGCTGCTTGAACGTATTGCCGATTTGGTGCGTATTGGCAAATTAAAGGATATAGCCGACTTGCGCGATGAGTCGGACCGGGCCGGTCTTTCTATTGTTGTTGAACTAAAACGGGGCGCGCAGCCTAAAAAGGTGCTTAACCAGCTTTACAAATTTACCGTCCTTCAATCAACTTTTGGGATTAACATGCTGGCCTTGCTTGATGGCGAGCCGCGTGTTCTTTCGCTTAAAAAAGCGCTGACCGCTTATATTGAGCATCGGCAGGAAGTGGTTACACGCCGTACCGAATACCAATTGGAGAAAGCCAGAAATCGCGCCCATATTTTGGAGGGGTTGCGGATTGCTCTGAGTAATCTTGACCCTATTATTAAGACCATCCGCCAGAGTAAAGACGTTGATACCGCCCGCACCCAATTGATGGAGAACTTTGGATTAAGTCAGGTTCAGGCCCAGGCCATTTTAGACATGCAACTGCGCCGATTGGCCGCGCTGGAGCGTCAAAAAATTGAAGACGAATACCAGGAAGTAATGCAAACTATTTCCTATCTGGAAGATTTACTGGCCCACCCCGACAAAATATTGAGCCTTATCAGGGAAGACCTGATTGAAATAAAAGAGGAATACGGCGATGAGCGCCGCACCCGTATTTTGTTTGATACGGCTGAAGAGTTTAACGAAGAAGATTTGGTTAAAGATGAGGAAGTGCTTATCTCTATTACCCAACGCGGCTACATTAAGCGAGTTCCCAGCCAAACCTATCGCTCTCAGGGACGCGGCGGGCGCGGCGTAACCGGCATGACCACCCGCGATGAGGACGTAGTTGAATTTCTGTTTGCGGCCGGAACGCTGGACACCATTCTTTACTTTACCGACAAGGGCAAAGTTTATTCTGAAAAAGCCTACCAGATTCCCGATGCCAGTCGAACCGCTAAGGGAGTCTCTATTATTAATTTAATCAACATCTCCCCCGGCGAAAAAATTACGGCAGCCGTAGTTGTGCCCAATTTTGACCAGGCCGAATATTTAATTATGTTGACTCGTAAAGGTCGTATTAAGCGAACTGATTTGAGCGCATTTGCCTCGGTTCGCCCCAGCGGGTTAATTGCCCTGACCCTTGACAATGATGATGACCTGGGTTGGGTAAAGCTGACTGGCGGGCACAATGAGATTATTATTGTCTCGTGCGATGGTCAGGCTATTCGTTTTGACGAAAACGATGTTCGGGCAATGGGTCGAACTGCCGCCGGCGTAGGGGCTATGCGTCTTAAAGGCAACGATGAGATAAGGGGGATGGACATCGTTGACCCAGAAGCCACGCTATTGGTTGTCACCGAGAAGGGTTATGCCAAACGGACCCGTCTGGATGAATATAATTTACAAAGACGAAACGGAAGCGGCGTGCGGACTCTGACCAAAGATATGAAGAAAACAGGACAGGTGGTTGCTGCCCGTGTGGTGTCTGATGAGGGTGATATAACCCTTATTTCCCGGGACGGCATTATGTTGCGGACAGCCATCAAAACTATTTCTCAACAGGGCCGGGCTACCTCTGGGGTGCGAGTGATGTCTGTTAAAGGTGGGGATGTTGTGGCTTCTGTCGCCGTGCTGGCTCCCAAAGGAAAGAATATTCCCAAAGACAACCAACCCACATCATCAGCCAATAGCGATCCGGAACAACCGGCCCCGTCTGCGGAATTAACACAAACCGCGCCGGAAATCCCTACCAACGGACGCCAGGATCAGTAGTCAGTAGTCAGTAGTCAGTAGTCAGTAGTCAGTAGTCAGTAGTCAGTAGTCAG
>JAJRVO010000618.1 GCA_024277275.1 Chloroflexota bacterium | reverse complement strand
ACGTTGTCAACGACCAGGTGAATGCCGGCATCGACATTCCCTCAGACGGCGAGGTGCGGCGAGAAAATTACATCCATTACCACTGCCGTCACATCGCTGGCCTTGACTTCTCAAACTTAACCCAAAAAGCATCGCGGCAAGTCGCCTGGGTAGCTGACCTGCCAACCGTCACCGGCCCGCTCAAAGCCCACGACCATTTTCTGCCCTGCGACTACCGCATCGCCCAGGCCGCCACCGGCCGTCCGGTTAAAATCACCGTGCCTGGCCCGATGACCATCACCGATTCCATTGCCGATGCCTACTACAACGATGATAAACGTTTGGGGGCAGCCCTGGCTGCCGCGCTCAACGAGGAAATTCTGGCCCTGGCCGAAGCCGGCTGCACCTGGATTCAGGTTGATGAGCCGGTTTTTGCCCGTAAGCCGGACAAGGCGCTGGATGACGGCTTTGAAAATCTGGAACGTTGCTTCCACGATGTGCCGGACCATGTAACCCGGGCTGTTCATATGTGCTGTGGCTACCCCGATTATCTGGACCAGGAAGGTTTTCAAAAGGCCGACAAGATGGCTTATTTTCAGTTAGCCGATGCCATCGAGGACTCAAGCATCCGGGCCATTTCGCTTGAAGATGCCCATCGCCACAATGATTTGTCGTTGTTGGAACACTTTAAAACCACCACGGTGATGTTCGGGGTTATAGCCATTGCCAAATCCCGTATAGAGATGGTTGAGGAGATCATCGACCGTCTGAATGCAGCCCTTGAACACATTGACACGGACCGGCTAATCGCCGCCCCGGACTGCGGTCTGGGATTTCTCAACAGAGAATTGGCTTTGGCCAAGCTGAGCAATATGGTCGCGGCAGCGCGGGCTGTAGGCTAAACACAAAGGATAAGCTATCTTATGTCACGGAGATTGGAAGATGATCTTTAATCTCCCAGCAAGAAGCTAAAGTTATTTGGATACAACTTTTTGGGAGGCACTTGACATGAGCAAAGTCATTCTGGTTGTGTGCGACGCCTTACGTGACGATACTGCCCGGCAACAGATGGGTTATTTGGAGCATCTGGTCGAAGCTAAAGCAGCCACCCGTTATAAAGTCATCGGCGAACTACCCAGCATGTCGCGTCCTATGTATGAAACACTCCATACCGGCGTTCCGGCCAGCAAACACGGAGTGACCAATAACCGGGTGGTACGTCGCTCAAAAATGCCCAACGTGTTTCAGATAGCCTCAGAAAATAACAAAACCACTGCGGCCGCAGCTTATGGTTGGGTCTCGGATCTGTATAACCGCGCCCCGTATGATCCCATTGATGACCGCGAAGTTGACGACCCAAATTTACTCATCCAGCATGGCCGCTTTTATATCGAGGACAGTTACCCGGATAGCGAACTGTTTGCTACGGCGGGCATGCTGGTTCGCAAATTTCAGCCCGACTATTTGCTGGTTCACCCAATGGGTATGGACTACCTGGGTCATACCTACAGCTCAGACTCCCAAGAGTATCGAAACAATGCCATTGAACAGGATCAGATTATGGCTAACTTGATTCCGGAATGGCTGGAAGCCGGGTACATCGTTATTGTCACCGCCGATCACGGCATGACCAGCGATAAAATGCACGGCGGCACCTCGCTCGAAGTTCGCCAGGTGCCGCTTTATTTCATTCCACCCGACGGTCAGGGCAAAGGCGATACCAACACGACCCTTTCACAATTACAAATTGCACCCACTGTCTGCCATCTCCTCGGCTTACCCATCCCCGAGACGATGACCCAGACTCCGTTTGCTTAGAATTATTTGCTATGGTTTCTTCCATAAAAAGCATCCTGGCCCGTGTGCCTCAGTTTGCCGGTAAATCGATTTCGCATACCCATAGCAAGCGAAAAGTACTTGAATTACCAACGGACTATATAATTATTTACCGATTTAGGAGTAAAAAATGACAATAGATGCTTCACTATCACTATGCATTATTAACGGGTACCCCAAACCCAACCGAGAAGTCCTGGCGGCATCCAAGGTTGCCCAGGCACACGATTTGTATTTGAATTTCCTAAAAAATATGGCCCCCAACGGCAACTTCGATATTCTCTACGTCGCCGATTTGGATGTCAGACTGCCGGAAGGAACCTCTCTTCAATCTTATGATGGCTACATCTGGACCGGCTCCAACCTGACCCTTTACCACGATGTACCCGAAGTCACCCGCCAGATTGAGCTGTCGCGAGCCATTTATGAGGCCGGCGTGCATCAGTTTGGCAGTTGTTGGGGCGTGCAAATGGCTGCTATGGCCGCCGGCGGCGACGTTAAACTGAATCCCCGCGGCCGCGAGTGGTCCATTGCCCGCGGTATTACCCTGACCGGCGCCGGTCAAGATCATCCTATGTACACCGGCAAGCAGCACAAGTTTGATGGCTTTATTATGCATCTGGATGAAGTCACCCAGGTTCCGGCGGGCGGCACGCTACTGGCTGCCAATGGGCACACCCCTGTTCAGGCCCTGGCGGTCAAATATCCCGGCGGCGGCGAATTTTGGGCCACCCAGTATCACCCTGAATTCACTCTTTACGAGATGGCTCGTTTGCTTATTGCCCGAAAAGCGCCCCTCACCAAAGAAGGCTTCTTCAATGAAGAAAGCGAGGTGGAAGCCCTGGCAGACAAGATGACTGCCCTTTCAAAAGACCCTGAAAACAGTAATCTGCGGCAGGAGCTTAACATTAATGACGATATTCTAAGCGATAAAATTCGTCAGGCAGAAGTTGAAAACTGGCTTAAATTCCTGGTCATCCCCTCGATGAACAAGTAGTGACAACTCAGCCGGGTTGTCCGGCAAAAGCGCGCAATTTTGGAAACTTTTCTTACAGGTGAAATCAAGAAGCAAATATGATAGAAACTATTCAACAGGCGGTCAAGCCTCACGACAAATATCAAATTGAAATTAAATTAGATTACGAGTTAGTAGAGGCCAAACATACCCAATACAAGATTACGACCTACTTCTTTGTGCCCCAAAGTTTAGGCGTTGCTAAAAACAACTATAGCAAAGCCGACTTCTATCGAGACATCCAAAACTACATCCGCCTGAAAACCCCAAACTTTATCCTGAGAGACTTTACTGAAAACTCGGCTTCCCCACTTAACGCCATAGAAAAGATCATCGCAGTTGAAAATTGGGCCAACAACCCCATCTCCAAAAAACGGCTTATTGATAACTTTAAGTTTTTAAGCGCTATGCTCAAAAGCTCTATCAGAGAACATTTCAATCTTATTGAACAAAGAATAGCCGAAGCCACCCCTGATAGTAAAATCCATCTGATTATTCATAATTTAATTGAAGAGTTTCTGATTGAAAGCCAGAAAATAACCAATCAATATCGCTCTTTTTATTCCGTTTTCAATTTACCCAATGTTGATATTCAGGTTTTCATCGCTTATAAATTTACCGATGAATCGATTAGCCTGTTGCTGGAAGAGAGCGCGGTAGAGATGTTTCAAATTGTTGAGGATTATTCAAAAAAGAGCAACCGGGGCGATTTCAAACAGCAGTTAAATACCCTGGTCAAAGCCGAAACCAAACACCGTCGTTCGCACGGCTATCCTTCTATTTTGAAGGAAGACAGCGATAACGAGGAATACACCTTTAGAACCTCGGTTTTAAAGAAATATGCGGCCAGCGTCTTATATTTATCAACAGCCGTCCGGCGCGAAGGAACAGGGCTGGAACAATTGCTGTTTGCCATCGCGGCCGGGGTGTCGATGATATTTGCTACTGTTGTCGCCTTTTACTTTCAATGGCAATACGGTAACTTTACCTTTGCTTTCTTTGTCGCGCTGGTCATTGGTTACATGTTTAAGGACCGCATTAAAGAATTGAGCCGGGCCTTGTTTGCCCGGTATCTTGAGAATAAACTGTACGACCGGCGCATTGTCATTAAAACCCAGGACGGCCACCATAAATTAGGAATATTAAAGGAGAAAGTATCGTTTATCCCAGAGGACGCCGTACCTGGCCGTGTCTTGAGAACCCGAAACAGAGACCCGTTCACCGAACTGGACAATGATGGACAAGGGGAAAACATCATCCGTTACACAAAAGAAGTGATTCTACATACGGACACGTTCAAGAAAAATTTTACGGATGTTCCCGAAATCACAGGCGTCAATGATATTATCCGCTACGATATTCGAGCCTATCTAAATAAGATGGCAGAGCCAATTCAAGAACGTTTTTATTTGCAGGATGAACAATTACAGTCAATGATGTGTCATAAAGTCTACCATATCAACATCGTCTCCAGATATGCCTCTCCCTACCCTGAAAAAGGCAAACTATACAAACGGACTCGCCTGGTTTTGAACCGGGAGGGGATTAAAAGAGTAGAGCATATTTCTGTATAATTCGACGCCTTTGCCCCAAATGATTAGGCAACTCAACGCCTTACAATAGCGTGTGTTTCGGCATATTGGCTGGGGGTTAGCTCTGTAAATTGCTTAAAAACACGCGATAAATGGCGAGCATCTGTAAAGCCCACGTGAAAGGCAACTTCAAACACAGGCAGGCGCTGCTCGCTGAGCAGGCGTTTGGCCTGGTCAATCCGGTAGCGCGTGTGAAATTTTTTAGGCGACTCCCCCAACCACTTTTCAAACAGCGCTCGCAGGTGAGATTGACTCAACCCCACTGCCGTTGCCGTTTCGGCGGCGCTAAAAGAGGCGGCATAATTTTCTCTTAATAATATGATGGCATTCCGCACCGTTTCCGGGTAGGCCGACTCCGGCACGGCTGATGCTCCGGAAACTTCCTCAATCCGGGCCACCAGCTCATAAAATAAACCCACCGCCTGCAAGGGATAGCCCGGTTTGCGCAGAATAAGGGTTTCGCGTATTTCAACCAGCTTGGCCTCCACTTCGGCATTGTAGCTCAAAGAACAAACATGCACGCCCTGATTACCAAAAACTCGCGGCCAACTCCCCTCCAGGGCAAACCAATGATGTTTCATCCCTTGACGAGCGCTATAACTGAAGGGATGGTAAGGGGGGATGATGAGCAAATCTCCCCTGGAAACCGGCGTCACACGTTTCTGGTATTTAAAGACAGCTTCTCCCGTTAGATGATAGAAAACCTGGATACGATGCGTGTGCTCAAAATCCCCGGTGATGTAGTTGGGTTTACAATGGTACTCACCGGCCTGGGCCACCCAAAAATCCAAACCGGCAGGATTAGACGAACCATATCCGGTACGCCAATAATCATACCGCGCGGGGCGAGCGCCATCATTAGTGCCGCCTGTAATTGGGCGCGAGAGCAACTGCTTAACCATCGTTT
>JAJRVO010000617.1 GCA_024277275.1 Chloroflexota bacterium | reverse complement strand
GAAATTGGAGTCACATTCAGGCGGCAGGTCAAATGCTTCGGTTCCATCTGAGACACTGCCGCTGCTGCCGGCGTTTGCGCCGACCCCCAAACCGCGTTTGGCAAAAGCTTCCCAGATAAGGCATTGATTTGCCCCGCCGTTATTGACCTGGTCGGCCAGTAAAATAGCGTCTCGACCCGTCACAAATGAGGGATAGCAGCCTTGCATTTTGAGTCCATCCATCACTAACTGCATAGCTAAATTATTGCCGCCGCTGCCGTTGTAAAAATCGGAATCAAAGCCGTAAATGTCGACCAGGTTCCAGTACATATCCCACAACATTTGCGACCACACGGCCCCCACGCCGTGCGGAATGGACGCTGTTTTGATGTCGTCGTAAGTTTGCGGGTTAACGCCCATATCGGTACTGTAAGGATAGGTGCGGATACCGGGACCGGTGGCCGGCTGCCCCATCACATAGGTCCCTATACCGCGTGGGTCAGGGCCGGCGTCGCCCGGTTTGGCGGTTAGGGCTAACGTGTACCAATCGCTCCAGCCTTCGCCCATTTGTTCGTCATTAAACAAGCAGGTAGAGGTGCCGGGGCCGCCCGTTAGCCGGACCGAAACGCCGTGGCCGTACTCGTGAATAATAATGCCGTTGTCTAAAGCGCTATCCCGGTCAGGATTTGGTTTTTTTAAGGTAGCATTGACGCCCGGTAACTGGTTCTTAATGGTGTTGCCGTCGCTCTGGCCTATAAAAACAGAAGGAATGGTGATGGTTGGGTCGCTTCCGGCCATATTAAGCACGTTGTCTCCGGCGTTATTAATGACAATAACGCCAACAGCCCCGGCATTTTGAGCATTTTTGACCTTGGTGATAAACAGGCAGGTCCCCCGGTCAATCACGGCAATTAACCCGGTAAAGAAGTTTGCCGCAAAGGCTTCGCAACCATCGGTTATGGTCCCAACGCCGTCGTCGGCCAGTTTAAGGTCTGCAGTGATTCCGGTAGCGTCCAGCACGGGGCCAAACTCCGCCCCCCCGGCTAGATAGCCGCCCGCGATGGTGATGGGCGAGTTGACTGTAACCGTCGGCGGAGCAGTCCAGATAAACATTTCCATACGCGAGGCGTTGCCATCGGCAAAGGTGTAAAAATAGGCATTGTTAGTACCGGACCCATCCTGCGCGTCGGCGTACACCGGGTCGCCATCAAGACCGTCCGGGCCATAGTTTTTCTGCTGAAAATTGCCGGCAGCTTCGTCAAATCCGTATTGGTAGTGAATATCGTGCAGGATGTTGTTCCAATAAAAGAGATTAATAATAGACGCAGACAGATAATTACTCGGTTCCAGACTCAAATCCAGCGTGGTTGAAAAAACCCGGCCAGGGCCGCCGTCGGGCCGAAAACCGCCGCTATTGTTGCCATCTGTGTCGTCCTGGGCAAGGACATTGTTGCCCTGAGTATCAGTGTATTCCGCTCCGGCAATCCCGTCAGTATCGTGCCATCCAAAAGGGGAAGCGACGGAATTAGCCGGAGTGATGACCAACGTGCGAGAACCATCTTCCGGGTTTTCTAGCGGCGTGGGGAAAACATTGTAGCTATCGCGGATAATCAAATCATTTTGCGACAGAACATCGCCGGTAACGGCGTCTATGCTGAGATACCACCAATGCTGCCCGTCTTTTAGATGAATCAGTATCTCCCAAGCCAGGCGGGTATCGCCGTTTTCCTGGGGTTGGTACATGAGCTTGACCGGAATATTTTCTTTAGAAATGCCCCCATTGCTCAAGAAGGTTTGTCGGGTAGGGCCTCTCAAACTTTTAAGCAAAACCAGTGGTTCGGTAATGGTCAATCCCAAGTGGCGGGCCGACCCGTTAATCGCTTCAACAGGCGACAACTTGGGAGTTCCGGCATTTACGGAATTTTTTAAATCGGGGACAAACCTGTTGCCCAGGTTGATTATCCGGCCATCCCCGGTAATATTAATATTTATATCGCCATTAAAAACCTCAATGCCATTCAACTGCTGGCGCAAGTAGATATGCGTGACGCCATTGTGTTTGGTAACAAAGCGGTCTTTAACAACCAAATCGGCCAGATCATCGTCGGTTAGTCCCAAAGTCTCTTTGTTTTGGCGAATATAATCCAGGGCAATATCAAGCGGGTCGCCGGCGGATGGCCCGGTTAAGAAGTCGTCAGGATTTCCTGCTCCGGTCTGGGGAGGGGCTTGAGGGGGCGGGCGTTGTTGAAACTCCGGCAGGCCCGTTTTGGCAGGCTGAACTGGTAAAGAGCTTACGTTGTTAAGAGCAACAGTCGCTCCAATTTGGCTTTTGGCAATAGTTGGCCTGGGTAAAACAAGCGCCAGCAGACCAACAGCAATACTTATGATAACTCTGAGATTGGATACTTTCATTTGTTGTGACAACTTACTCAAAGACAAGATGTTTCCATTGTTTCTGTGTTGTTTTAATTATATCAAGTTTATCTGTAATTGATGTCCCAAAATTGTCCCAAAGTATACCCACTTTTGGGAGCAATGGAAAAACCCGTTTCACCCGTATCTTTTTTTAAAAATTGGGGACTTTTATAACAGGGAGATAAACTGTCCAAAGCTTCGCTTTGGTCAAAATAGGACTTTAATTCAAAGTTTTGCTAACGCTACACTTTCGACTCCAGTTGCCCCTATTTAATACGAGGAGTGAGGGCAAGCAGAAGATAGAATTTGGTGATAATCGCTGGGTTTGGGTGAAGTATCCAGTGGAAACAGTTTGATAATTGAGGTTTTTAGGATTTTAACGATGATAAAAGAATTTCCTTTTTTATGGTCTGATGCACCCCAAAGAGGGTACATTGCTGTAATTGGCAAAAACAAAGGATACCATTTTTTATGGTATGCCCCGGATTCAGGGAACGACTTTGGAGTTTCTCAAAGCCCCAGAACCAGTAAAATCTTGTACATCGAAGACGATTTTAACAACGCCCAATTAATGAAGCGCGTGCTTGAAGCGGACGGTTACAGCGTTTCGCTGGCGTCTAATGGGGCCATTGGTTTGGACAAAGCCAACCGCGAGCATCCCGATCTAATTTTGCTCGACATCTATATGGCCGGACTCAATGGGCACGAGGTTGCTCGTCGCCTGAGACAAATGAAAGATACCAAAGACATCCCCATTCTGGTTGTCAGCGCCAGCCCAAATGCCGGCGACAAACGTCTTAGCAAGGAAGCGGGTTGCAATGGGTACATTGCCAAACCCATTGCCGTTGACGAAATTTCTGACCAGGTAGCTGCCTATTTATGATATCATAGTCAGACCCTAGTGTCGTGTCAAGCGTGTTTTGATAGGTTGTAGCATCGGGCCTTGTGCCCGTTTTATGCTTGAAATAACGCCCACAAGGGGCTATACTACCTATCATTTTAGCCTTGACACGACACTAGAGTTTTTCTAAAGTCTTTGAGTTTTTTCTCAGTCATTCAACAATATCAAAAAAGCAACCTGAACAAGGTTGCTTTTTTGATGCCAACTTGTCTCGTTCCCAAACCCTAGCCCCCCCTTCAATCCCCTCCAAAGGGAGAGAAGATTGGTTCCCCCTCCCAATGAGAGGATCCTCCCATTGGGAGGGGGTTAGGGGGAGGGCAGTAAAACTCTGGTTTGGGACAAAAAGGACGCTAGAGATCTTCTGCAATCTCTGCAAAAGCAGTTTGCGCGGCTTGAATAGTCGCTACAACAACTTCCTGCGTGTGAGCGGTGGAGAAAAACCACGATTCGTACTGAGAAGGAGGAAAGTAAACCCCGCGTTTCACCATAGCGTGGAAGAAGCGGGCCAGCGCCCTGGTGTTGCTCTTGGAGGCAGTGTCCCAATCAGTAACGGGTTGATCATTAAAGAAGAAGCAGAACATAGTCCCTGCTTGCGTTTGGTAAAGCGATATACCGGCGGCAGAAGCCGCCGCGCTAATCCCTTCGCACAAGGTGGTAGCTCCGGCCACTATTTTATCAAATACCCCCGGTTTCTTTAACTCTTTTAGGGTGGCAATGCCGGCCGTTACGGCCAGCGGGTTGCCGCTGAGTGTGCCGGCCTGATACATTGGCCCGGCGGGAGCAACCGTCTGCATAATATCGCGCCGTCCGGCGTAAGCTCCTACGGGCAGTCCGCCGCCAATTACTTTGCCCAGGGCCGTTAAATCCGGCGTCACGCCATAGTACTCTTGCGCCCCGCCTAAAGCCACCCGAAAACCGGTCATAACCTCGTCAAAAATAAGAAGCACGCCATACTGGTCGCAAAGTTGACGCAGACCGGCCAGATAGCCCTCTACCGGCGGAACCATACCCATATTGCCGGCTACCGGCTCCAGGATAATGCCGGCAATGTCGTCGCCGCCGGTCTTAAACAGCGCTTCAATGGCCTCAAGACTATTGAAGGGGGCGGTCAACGTATCCTGGGTTACGCCCTTGGGTACGCCGGGGCTATCGGGTAAGCCCAACGTGGCTACGGCGGAACCGGCCTGCACCAGCAAAAAGTCGGCGTGTCCGTGATAGTTGCCCTGAAGCTTAATAATTTTATCTCGACCCGTAAAGGCCCGGGCCAGACGCAAAACGCTCATTGTGGCCTCAGTGCCGGAGTTGACAAAACGCACTTGCTCGGCAGAAGGTACTATTTCGCAGACCAGCTCGGCCAACTCGGTTTCCAACGCGGTCGGCGCGCCGTAGCTGGTGCCTCGGGTTGCGGCCTCTTGTACGGCTTTAATTACGGTTGGGTTTGTGTGACCCAGAATCAGCGGCCCCCAACTAAGCACATAATCAATGTAACGATTACCGTCGGCGTCCCAGATGTACGGGCCTTTGGCTCGCTCAATAAACAGGGGTTGACCGCCTACCGCCCCAAATGCCCGCGCCGGCGAGTTTACCCCACCCGGAATTACTTCTTGCGCCTCTTTGAATAATTTCTCAGAGTTTGTAAAGTTCATTCTTTGCTCCTCTCAATAGGTAGTCTCTATTCGTTTAGCCACCTGGCCGCATCTTTGGCCCAGTACGTTAAAATCATATCTGCTCCGGCCCGTTTAATGGCCGTTAAACTTTCCAGCGCTACTTTTTTCTCATCCAGCCAGCCTAGTTGGGCGGCAGCTTTAAGCATACTGTACTCGCCGCTTACGTTATAGGCGGCCAGAGGCAAGTTTGGAAAAGTGTCTCTGGTTTGGCGAATTATGTCGAGGTAAGGCAGGGCCGGTTTGACCATAATAATGTCAGCGCCCTCTATAACGTCCAGTTCAACCTCGCGGATGGCTTCTCGCCGGTTGGCCGGGTCCATCTGGTAGCTCGACCGGTCGCCAAATTGGGGGGGGCTGTCGGCGGCATCCCGGAAGGGGCCGTAAAAAGCGCTGGCGTATTTGGCCGAATAGCCCATAACGGGCGTATCAGGAAACCCGGCTTCATTTAGCGCCCGCCGAATGGCAAACACCTGGCCATCCATCATGGCGCTGGGCGCAACAATATGCGCTCCGCTTTGGGCGTGCGAAACTGCGACCTTACCCAAAATTTCCAGCGAGGGATCGTTCAGAATCTTACCGTCTTTCACAATCCCGCAATGGCCGTGGTCCGTATACTCGCACATACACACGTCGGTCATTACAATCATGTCCGACCCGGTCATACGCAGCACTCTGATTGCCTGCTGCACAATGCCGTCCTCGGCAAAGTTTTCCTCGCCAATTGGGTCTTTTTTTGCGGGCAGGCCAAAAAGTATCACGGACGAAACGCCCAATTCAAGCAGTTCTTCGGCTTCCTGGGGCAGCATATCCACCGACAACTGAAAAACCCCCGGCATCGAAGATATTTCCCGGCGTACCTGCTGGCCGTGGACGATAAACATCGGGTAAATAAAATCGGCGGGCGAAAGCGTGGTTTCACGCACCATGCGGCGCAGGGCAGGGTTTTGGCGCAAGCGACGGGCGCGGACTGTGGGAAAGCCGGCGTTGGACCGGTTTTTTGTTTTACTCATAATAGTCTCCTGTAAATAGCATTCAGTTTGTCAGCTAAATGCTGAAATGCTTTTTCGTTGTCGGTGGCGTACGGCAAACTATTGGTTTAGAACGCTTGCGACCACTACCCTTTAATGTTTTAATTCCTTTAAGGTATTAAGCATACCATCAATGGTGTATTTTTGAGCCACGGCGTTAACAGGCACACCCAGTTCTTTGGCGGTGGCTGCGGTAATTGGGCCAATGCAGACCACGCGACTGTCCTTTAGTGCCTCTGCCGGCGAGCGTCCCGCCAGGCAATTGACGTAGCCTTGCACCGTAGAGGAACTGGTAAAGGTGACGATATCAGCCGGAGGGGGCGGGGGACCATCCTGGACGGGTACAGTTCGATAAGCCGGAAACTCATCGACCAGCGCCCCGCGTTCAACCAATCCTTGGGCCAGGGTTTTACGGGCGATATCTGCTCTGGCCAATAAAAACCGATGGCCCGCTACTGAACCGGCCTGGTCAAATGCTTCCAACACACCTTCGGCGGTGTAAACCTGGGGTACCAGGTCAGGCGTGATACTGTGTCGATTTAAAACTGCCGCTGTAGCCGGGCCAATAGCTGCTATCTTCAATGAGGCCAGACAACGGCTATCGAGTCCGGCGCTTTGCAATCGTTCCCAAAAAGCAGTAACCCCGTTAGCGCTGGTCAGCACAAGCCAATCATACGGGGATTTTGGATTTTGGATTTTGGATTTTGGATTAGATTCCCAATCTCCAATTCGCCTAATGGCCTCATCCAGCGGGCGGGTATCTTCCATTGGGCGAATCTCGATGGTGGGGAAGGAGATGGGTTCGGCGCCCAGAGAGCGCAAGGCGGCCATAAAATCGGCGGCCTGGTGGACCGGGCGAGTGACCAGCGTCCGCTGTCCCAGCAAGGGATAATCGTCGCCGGGATTAAACCAGGCCAATTCTTCGGCCAGCCCGGCTACCTGGCCCACAACTACAATGGCCGGGCGTTCAAATTGATGGGCCTTAACCGTCTCTACCAGGGTTTCAAGGGTGGCCGAAACCTGTTTTTGCTGGGGCATAGCGCCCTGCTGAACGGCTAACGACGGTGTATCGGCGGCGCGGCCGGCAGCCAGTAACTTGCTCACAATGTTGGGCAAATCATCCATCGGCATCATAATGACCAGAGTTTCCATACCGGCCAGGGCTGTCCAATTGGGACGAACCGCCGGGTTTTTTGACTCGTAGCCGGTGACTACGGCAAAACTGGTGGCGTGTTCCCAATCGGTAACAGGCACGCCCGCATAGGCGGGTGCGGCGATGGCGCTGGTGACGCCGGGGACCAACTCAACGCTAATACCGGCGCGTCGAGCGGCGGCTATTTCTTGTGTGGCTCGACTATATACAAAGGGGTCTCCCGGCCAGAGCCGAACTACCGTTTTACCCTGCCGGGCCAGATCGAGCAAAAGTTGATTGACTTTTGCTTGGGGCGTTTTGTTGGAACCCCGGCAGCCGACATCGTGAATTTCAGACTTGGGGCGAGCTTCTTGTAGTAGTTTGGCATGGTTTAAGGCATCGCCTACTATGGCGTCTGCCTCTCGCACCAGGGCCAACCCTTTAACTGTGATCAGACTCGTTTCACCGGGACCGGTTCCGACCAGATAGATTGTGCCTTTTTTAGTCGTCATTTTATTAGGAAACTGTGAGGTTAAGGCTGAGGCTAAGGTAAAACTCTTAGCCTTAGCCTGATACAATCATCAACATAGATGCCGTTTAGCAGTTACGATTAAAATTTGGAGATTGAATACAAGAGCCTTGATTTTCAATCTCCAATCTCCCAAATCTATTCTGCCAACAACGCTGCCGCGCCTTGCGCCAAAGCCTCTTTAGCCAGTTGGCGACCCAATGCCTCGGCTGTTTCAATAGAGCCGCTTCCCGTGAGCCTTAGCACCCGATGCCCGTTGGGGCTGGCAACCAGGGCTTGCAGGTTAAGCTGGTTGTTAGCCACGGTAGCCAGCGCCCCCACAGGTAAAGAGCAACCGCCACCCAGCCCATCAAGAAAGGCTCGCTCGGCGGTAACGGCGGCGCGGGTGGAGGCGTGGTTGAGGGCTTGCAGGTAACGGGTTGTTTCCGGGTCATCAGTTCTACCCTGGATTCCCAGCGCGCCCTGACCGGGCGCGGGCAGCACAACATCAAAGGGAATGGGGTGGACGTGTTCAAGATTGGCGTGTCCCAGGCGTGTAAGTCCGGCCTGGGCTAACAAAATGGCGTCGTAACCCTGAGCCGGGTCATCCAATTTGCGTAGGCGGGTATCAACGTTGCCGCGAATGTCTTTAATCTGCAAGTCTGGACGCAGGGCCAAAATTTGAGCCGCCCGGCGCAGGCTGCT
>JAJRVO010000616.1 GCA_024277275.1 Chloroflexota bacterium | reverse complement strand
AAATTGACAGCGCTCTCGCCCACAGTGAGATAATAACCCACGTTCAAATAATATTCGCCGGGCGGGGCGTCGACATCTACCGGCACGGCATAACCATCAACAACAATCTCACCGGGGGCCCAAAGTAAGGTACTGTAATACCCCAACGGTTGGCGATCATATCCCCCCCACAATGTACCGTCGCCATCCAACAAGTTGTTAAACTGGATAAAGTTGGCCTGGGGCGACATATTGGGTAACGCCTGCCAATATAGGGTCAACGGAAATGCCTGGCCCGCTTTTACCTGGCTTTGAGGTAATTTATACCCCAGAAACTTTAGTTGATTGGCAAAGTTGGCTTCTGAGGGCACAGCAATTTCAGGCATGTCAAATTGTCGCTCCCACCAATTTTCCACCGTTAGCAGCAAGTCGCTAACAGCCTGTCCAATTACCTCATCATTTTCTTGCAGCGTCATTTGCAGGCGATACTCGCCGCTTTGCCGGCGGGGACCAATGATAAAGGTGTGGATATTTGCCTCGCTCCGGGCAGCCGGCCAAACCTGCCCGGCAGCATCAACCAACGCCAGGTCAAGGCCGCTTTCCGACGTTATGATAGAGACAGTGGCCGGATAACGCGCTCGATTTTGGATTTTGGATTTTGGATTTTGGATTGCAGCGCCATCAGTTTGCCATAAATCAAAGGTTATTTCGGTTGGCCCGGATGTGCCGGTTATAGTCATATGTTGAGTCAGTGGAAGCGTTGAAGCCTCACTGAGAGAGATATTTGCCAGAGAGACAATGTTGCCATCTTCTATGCCAAGCGAGGCATAGCCCCCCTGCTCCCCCGCTCCCCAGTTCCCCTGCTCCCCCGCTCCCCTGCTCCCCTGCTCCCCTGCTCCCCCGCTCTCCATAGCGGCAGCCAGCGGCCCGCTACGGTCCAAAACTTGTACTTGCAGCGTATAATTGCCGGCAGGCAGGTTGGGCAAAGGCAAAACCAGGCGGTCAAAAATAACATCGCCGGGGTCCCAGGCCAGGGTGGGGAGTCGACCTTGCCCGTTGTAGCCTGTCCAGTGAGAAACCACATTGTTTTGGGCGTTAACCAGGGTTGCGTTTAATAAATAACTCTCGTTGACGTGAGCCAGCGAGCGCCAGGCTAAATTAACGTTCAAAGAGCCACGTTCCGGTTGGGGGTCAAATTCATAGCTCACCAACTTAATGTTATCCCCAAATTGAACTTGGGCGGGATAAGCCAACCACTCGGCAGCCTGGGGTAAAGTTCGCAGGGGTAACGGCGAAGAGGCAAGGGCGTTGAGTCGATACAAATGAGCGCCTGTCCAGCCAGCAAAACCGGCAATGATAACAGCAAATACTATGCGCTGCCATCGCCGTGGAATAATCGTCGCCAATCCCCACACCAGCAGAGCCACAACGGCTGCCGCCGCCGGAATAAGGATGTGTCGCCCCTGGGCCGCTACCCCTAATCGCCGGGTCAACCCAAAACGAATTAAAGGGATAATAACAAAAATAGCAACGTGGAAAATCAGCAGCGCCAGCCAACCGCGAGATGATTTATCGGTTTGCCAAAGTCGCCATAGGCCAAAGAAGGCTATAACCAGCATCAAGCCAATTGCAAAATACGCATAAGGGAAAAATGGTATCTCCCCAACAACATTACCGCCCCAAAACGAGGTAAATGTGACACGCACCCATTCTGCAAAGGTATCAACCGTAGTAGTTTCCGGTAGATCAGTTAAACCAGCCTGACCACCACTTAAAAAACCGCTAATTCGGTTTAAGGTTGTGTCGTTTCCGCCCGCCAATATTGGGCGAAGCAATCCGGCTACCCAGCCGTCTTGGGCTACCGTGTTCAAAAACCAGATGTTCCAGCCAAACCACCAACTTGAGACCAGCAGCGTCAATCCGCCAACAGCGCCAACTCGTCGCCAGGCCCACGACCAGCCAAGTCCCCGTTTGTAAGCAATAATTCCACAAACCACTACAACTTCAAGCGGCGCTACAATTAGGGTATACTTGACCGTCATCGACAGCCCCAGCACAATGCCCATTGCCAAAAAAGGCCGCCATTGCCGGGGATTGTTAACGGCTTTAACCAACATCCAAAAGTAAAGCGCAGCTAACAGTCCCAACAAATTATCATCATTAAGCGACGACCCCAACATGGTGTAGCGAGGGATGAAGGCCAAAAGCGCCGCTCCCACAAGCGGGATTAGCGGTTTTGGCTTAAACGTTATCTCTTTCAGGGTAAAGAAAACAACTATAACGGTGGTCAAACTCAAAATAATAGAAAACCAGCGGCAAATCTGCCACACCAGAAAGCGACCAAAGTAGGGCCGCTGATAATCCTCTGTTTCAATGGCCCAAACCGTGTCGCTTTGATGGTCCATAGCTCGATAGCGAAAGGAATCCCAAAAGAACTTAAAGTTAGGCCGGGCATCAACCGTTACGTTGGCCGACAGCAGCGCAACCGCCAGGTGATACAAAGGCGGAAAATCGGCCCGCGTAATTTGGCTGCGTTCCCGGTATGTTATTGGCAATCGACCATGTTGCTTGATAAAGGTGATATATTCCAGGTGATAACCTTCATCCAGAGCATTGCTAAAATGCAGCGTTTGGCTAAACGCAACGGCCAATAATAAATAAACAACAATAACTACCAATCCTGGTTT
>JAJRVO010000615.1 GCA_024277275.1 Chloroflexota bacterium | reverse complement strand
TGCTCACCTACGTTTGGCTACCGCCTGTTCAATACGCCCTAAAGCGCGTTGAATATTCTCGACAGAGTTGGCATAGCTAAAACGGATATACCCCTGCCCGTGGCGACCAAAACCATCGCCGCTTAAAACAGCGACCCCGGCTTCCTCCAGCAGATAGTCGGCCAGCGCTTTGGAGGACATGCCTGTGTCCTCAACGTTGGGGAAAGCATAAAAGGCTCCGGCGGGTTGGGCGCAGCGAAAGCCGGGAATCTGGTTCAATCCGGCCACAATAACGTCACGCCGTTCCCGGAAGGCGGCAACCATAGTCTGCGTGTCATCCTGGGGGCCGGTTAAGGCGGCTATCCCGGCCAGTTGGGTAAAAGCGGCGGTGCATGAGTTTGAGTTGACCATTAGTTTTGTAACTTGTTCCGCCAACGCGGTCGGCATCACTCCGTAACCCAATCGCCAGCCGGTCATGGCATATGTTTTAGAAAACCCGTCCAACAAGATGGTGTGACTCTGCATTTCAGGCAGCGAGGCGATGCTGACGTGTTCGCCCTCATAGAGGATTTGCTCATACACCTCGTCGCTGAGAACCATAATGTTTCGTTCGCGGGCTGCTTTGGCAACCGTTTCCAGGTCTTGCCGGGTCAGGACGCCGCCCGTAGGATTCTGGGGCGAGTTCAAAATAATCAGCCGGGTGCGGTCAGAGATTAAATCAAGGAACTCGTTGGGGTCAAAGCGAAACCCTTTTTCTTCGCGCAGCGGCAAAGGCATCGGTTTGGCTCCCACAAAGTTAATCATCGACTGGTAAATAGGAAAGCCGGGATCAGGATAGATAGCCTCGTCGCCAGGCTCCAACAGGGCCAAAATGGTAAAGAACATAATGGGCTTGGCCCCCGGCGTAACCACTACCTGTTCCGCCTGAACTTCGATGCCCCGGCTGCGGCTGATATGCTCGGCGATGGCCTGTCGAACCGTTGGCAGACCGGCAGCCGGGGTGTAGTGGGTTTGGCCGTTGTGTAACGCCTGCACGGCAGCCTCTACAACGTGGGCCGGCGTGTCAAAATCCGGCTCTCCAATCTCCAGATGGATAACCTCTTTCCCTTGAGCTTCCAATGCTTTCGCCCGGGCCAAAACCTCAAACGCGGTTTCTGAACCCAGCCGGCTCATTCTTTGCGCCAGTTGCATAATGAATTGTCTACTTTGCTGTTGCTATTTAATACAGTTTAGTTGCTGCTGATGATTTAGCCGTATGCGCTTACTTATAATTGCAATTGTTGGCTATTTACCTTACCATTGTCAGGAAATTTTATCAATCTTAACCTACGGAGGAGACAATGCAAGCGCCAACCTTAACCGAGATTGTAACTGCGAGAGAGAAAATTGATAATTTTGTGGTGGAGACGCCGGTGTGGCAATGGCAAAATCGGGAAATTGTGGAAGTTGTTGGGCCGGGAACGAAAGTTTTTCTCAAGTTAGAGCTTTTTCAGCAGACAGGCACCTTTAAGCCACGGGGGGCGCTGCTAAATATGCTGGACCTGGAACAAGACGGCCTGGACAAAGGAGCAACAGCGGTTAGCGCCGGAAATCACGCCATTGCGGTTGCTTATGCGGCCCGGCAACTTGGCAGCACGGCCAAAGTTGTTATGCCCAAAAATGCCAATCCGGCTCGGGTAGCCATTTGCCGGGGTTATGGGGCCGAGGTGATTTTGGTTGACGATGTGCATCAGGCGTTTGAGCGCGTCCGCCAGATAGAGAGTGAAGAGGGACGGGTGTTTATCCATCCTTTTGAGGGGCTGCTGACGGCGCTGGGCACGGCGACCGTGGGGCTTGAATTTTGCCAACAAGTACCCAATCTCGACGCGGTGATTGTGCCTATTGGCGGGGGTGGATTATGCGCTGGAATTGCGACGGCGGTCAAGTTGATGCAGCCGGGTTGCCGGGTGTTCGGCGTGGAGCCGGAAGGGGCCGATACCATGCATCGCAGCTTTGCCAGCGGCAAGCCGGAGGCTATTGACAAGGTGCGGACCATTGCCGATAGTCTGGGCGCGCCACACGCCGCTCCGTACAGCTTTGGGCTGTGTCGCCAGTATGTTGACGAGCTGGTTATGATTAATGACGATGAGATGCGGCAGGCAATGGGCCTGATTTTTAAGGGGATGAAGTTAGCCGTGGAGCCTGCCGTAGCCGCTGCAACGGCGGCTCTGTGCGGCCCCTTGCTTGAACAACTTCGGGGCAAGCGAGTCGGCGTGATTGTGTGCGGCACCAACATTGATGCGGCCGGCTTTGCCGCGCAGGTTGGACAGGCCGGATAGGGCGTTGGTCTTGGTTTCGGCCGGCTAATGTTAAAACCATAACGAGTAACGAGTAATGCGTAACCTTTTACGCGTTACTCGTTACGCATTACGGTTAACTCTGGCCCAATATGGCCGAATTGAAAATCATCGCCCCGGATAGTAAGAGGCGCTTAACCCGTTGAGTCGGGGTCGCCAAAATCCAAATCTTTCCGCAGGTTCATGACCATTGTTCTGGCTCCCGGTTTAGACTCAGATTCGGGTATACCTTTAGACCCATCCGGCTCTTTCTGGTTAAACAAGACCAGGGCCAGCTTGGCCATTTTGTTTTTACCGCCATCCTGGTAAACGGCCACCTGATAATGCACGTCAACAATGGTTGCATCCGGGTTAGCCGTTATCCAATTATTAATTTGGGCATCAACGCCTCCCCGGCCACTGGTCGCAACAAACTCAACGGTTCCGGTAATCTTTTTGCTCTTCATCATTGCACCTTGTTTAGTTGGTTCGGGTTTTTACTTTCTTGTTTTCGTTTCCAAACTCCAGCACACTTTTAAGGGGCAGGTTGGGTTGAGCAAAAATTATCTGGTAAGCGGCGCTATGTTGGGTTTCATTACCTGTTTTTAAGCATGATTTTGAGCGAACCCCAACGATTTTTTGGACGAAGCTTCAGTATTCATCCATTCAACCCAACCTACTATCTCAATATGGCAGAAATAAAAATCATCACCGTAATTATTCAGTTTCCTCTGAAGCAGGAATTGGCACGGACTCGCCGGTGTAGGCGGCAATCCAGGGAATTAGCAAGTTTTTGGCCGTTTGGGAGGGGATGGCAAAGGCGATCCCTTCGGCAATGCCGCGCTCTTCGCTCTCGCGGATGATGAAGGTGTTGATGCCAATTACCTCTCCTTCATGGTTGATTAGCGGGCCGCCTGAACTGCCTCGGTTAATAGCGGCGTCGGTTTGAATCAAGCCGTCGATAACGAATTTGTCTATTTCCAGGGCGCGATTTAAACCGCTGACAATCCCAAAACTGACGGAACTGGGGAAATCGCCCAGCGGGCTGCCGATAGCGTACACTATCTGGCCGGGTCGAACCTGGCTGGAATCGCCCCATTTAATAACCGGCAAATCTGCGATGTCGATTTTTAAAATGGCCAGGTCTTCGGCGGGATTGGCTGCAACCAACTCGGCCTCTAGCTCGCGGCCATCCGGTAAAATAACGCTTAAATCTTGCGGAACATCGACCACGTGGTTGTTGGTGGCAATATAGCCTCGTGAATCGATAATGACGCCGGAGCCAACCACTCGTTCTTCACTGAAGCCGGAATAGTCGTTATGTTGCTGGTTAATCACCGTCACCACCGAAGGGATAACCCCGGCAATAACATCTTCTATTGAGATGGTAGGAACGGGTTCCGGGGTAGGCGTGGGCGTTGAGGTTTCAGCCGGGGCGGGCGTTGGCGAGGGCGTTAGGGTAGGGGTAGGGGTGTCGCCGGCAAAGACCAACCCGCCCGAACCATTGGCCCATAGCAGCAGTCCACCCCCGGCCATTCCGCCTAAAATCCCCCCCACCACAAAAGCGGCCACAAGAAAGGAGGCCAGCAAACAACCGTTGGTTCCGCTAAAAAGAGAGTTATCGCTTGCCGCCGGAGTGACAGGCTTGCCGGTTTTTGATTTGGATTTGCCGGGCTTCTGTTCTTTTTTGGGCGACTTGGATTTATCGACTATAGAAGGGCCGTGGGCGCTGGCGTGCCGGGCGCGGGCAATACTGATAGGCGTAAATATCAGAGCGTCTTCTTCTTCGTCTTTTTTGGGTTTTTTAGCTGGTTGGTCTGCTGGTTTATCCGGTTGGCTCATTTAGGGCAGTACCTCAATCCCGCTGCCGCCGGTTACCTGGCCGATAATCCAGGCCGGTTGCTCCCGCTCCGCGCAGGCGTTCTGGAAATCAGCCAGTCTTTTAGAGGGTACGGCCATTAGCAGACCGCCGGAAGTTTGAGGGTCCCATAAAATCATCTGCCGGTCCTCGGAGAGGGTGGAAGCAAAGGTAACATCTTTTTCAAAGTGAAGTTTGTTGTTTGCCGCTCCGCCGGGAAAGACAAAATCGGCGGCATAG
>JAJRVO010000614.1 GCA_024277275.1 Chloroflexota bacterium | reverse complement strand
TGGTTTTGGCCCAAGAAGCAACCGGCAGCATAGAACTGTATTTTGAGAATCTGGCGGGGGCTATGAGAGCAATGAGCAAGTTGCCAGAGTTTCAGAGTTTTGATGAAGCCGGAACCAGAGCGGGTTTAGAATTTGAGTTTGATGAACTGCAACCACGAGGCGTAAACGATATTGCGGTACTGGATGCCAATGGCGTCTTAAGATACACCGCAGTAGCGCCTCAGTTAGAGGGGGCTGATTTTTCATGGCGGCAATACTTTAAAGAAGCAAAAGCGTTAACCGCTAACGAAACCTACATTGTTGAGTTTATTGAATTTAAAGGCGTCGACGCCGGTAAAAAGGGAGTTCTGGTTGCTGTTCCTATGTTTATAAATAACAACAACCACCACTCTGGAACGGGACAATTTGCAGGCGTAGTACTCTGCACCCTCAAACTAGACATGGTTACGGAGCGATTTATTACCCCCATTCGCTCTTCAAAACAAGGGCGCGCATTTTTAATTGACGACCAGCATAACGTACTTTGGTCCGCCGACAAGATCCTCTCCGAGAAAAACCTGCTAACAGAAAGCAAGGGAGATTCTGCGTTTCAACAAGTAGCGGAAAGCATGGCCGCCGGTCAGACAGGCACGGCTGAATATACCTACCACAAAATTACGGAGGCTGCCAACCGGCACACCCTAACCCAAGAAGAGAGGCTCATCGCCTATGCTCCTATCCGTCTGGGTCAGGATTTGTGGGCCATTGGGGTTTGGGCGCCAAAAGAAGATGCCCGGCAATCGATATGGTCGGTTTATATCAACCAACTGTTAGTTGTAATTGTCAGTATTCTGGCTATTTTGGGTGGTTCGTCTTATACCTTAATTGTATTTGCTCGTATTGGCAGGATGCTAGAACAAGAGGTCCAAACCAAAACAAAGGAGTTACAAGAATATATTATCGACCTCAAGCAAGCAGAAGAGAAAATTCGCCGGCAAAATGAATTTTTAAACAGTGTTATAGAATCCCTGGCTCATCCTTTTTATGTCATCAACACAAATGATTACACCATTGAAATAGCAAATTCGGCGGTCCGGTCATTTGGCTTGTCCACAACAAAAACCTGTTATGCTCTGTCTCACCAAAGAGATAAACCCTGCAACGGCCTGGAACATCCATGCCCCCTTGAAGAGGTAAAAAGAACAAAAAAACCGACCATTGTTGAACATATTCATTTTGACAAGGATGGCAATCCCAGAAATGTAGAAGTCCACGGCTACCCCATTGTTAATAATAAGGGCGATGTTGTCCAGATGATTGAATATACGCTGGACATCACCCAACGCAAGCAAGCAGAGGAAGCGCTACGGGAAAGTGAGGAACGGTACCGCCAACTGGTAGAACTTTCTCCTGATGCAATTGGTGTTCAAAGCGAAGACAAAATTGTCTTTATGAACAAGGCTGGGGCAAAACTATTTGGCGTAGAACAGCCTGAACAGCTCATTGGCAAATCAGTGTGGGATTTTGCGCTGCCTGAATACCGGGAAGTCATCAAGAACCAATATCGACAAATGAGAGAAAAAGATATGGGCGCTCCCCTGGTCGAACAAAAATTTGTCCGGCTTGATGGAACCTATGTTGACGCAGAAGTAACGGCCTTGCCCTTTAGTTACCAGGGCAAGCCGGCCATACAAGCTATCTTTCGCGATATCACCGAACGCAAACAAGCAGAGGAGGAATTAGAGAAATACCGCAACCAGCTTGAAGAGTTAGTGGCAGAGCGCACCGACGACCTGCAAAGAGAAATTATTGAGCGCAGACAAGCAGAAGAATCGCTGCGCGAAAGCGAAGAACGGTATCGCACGGTGGCAGAGACTGCCACAGACGCCATTATAACAATTGATGAGAATAACAAAATATTATTTGTCAATCGTGCTACAGAGAATATATTTGGTTATACGCTGGCCGAGATGCTTGGCCGGCCACTCACAATGTTAATGCCTAAACAACAGCGTCATTCACACCAAGCTGCATTAAAACAGTACATTGATACCGACCAAAAACAGATAGCATGGAAAGCTGTAGAACTCTCCGGCCTGCATAAGAACGGCCAAGAGATTCCCCTGGAAATCTCCCTGGGTGAATTCATTAAAAATAAGAGTTACTTTTTTATTGGTATTGTGCGCGATATTACCGAGCGCAAGCAGGCAGAGGCAGCGCTAAAACAATATGCCCAAGAAATGTCTGTGTTAAACATTCTTGGCCGGCAGGTTAGCGCCAGCTTGTTTGTGGAACAAGTGGTGGCCATAGCGCTTGAGGTAATTATCACTGTTGCCACTCCAAATTTGGCTCTAATTTATCTACAGCAAAAAGACCAACTGATTTTGCAAGATATTTACCTGGATACCTCTACCTCCTATCAGGACAAGGCAAAATTGTGTTTAGGAGATTACGTGTGCAACTTGGCCGTTAGTCAGAAAAAAAACTTCTTTTCTAGCGACATTTACCACGACCGGCGCTGCGCATCTGACATTTGCAAAGAGACCGATTTGCACTCATTTGCCGCCCTGCTTCTAAAAAAGGGAGACCAGATACTAGGGGCGCTGGGGCTGGGTTGGGCTTTACAGCGCAACTTTAGCGAGGAAGCTGCCTTTTTAGAAACTTTGACCAGTCAGATTGCTATTGGCTTACAAAACGCCTTGCTTTACGAGCAGGTACTCAGTCACGCAGAAGCGCTAGAGCAACGGATAGCCTACCGAACGCGAGAACTATCGGCTTTATACGAAGTAACGGCGGTAGCCAGCGAGTCTCTGGATTTAAAAACAACCCTGAAACGGTCTTTAGAACGGGTGCTGGTAGCAATGAGAAGCAATATGGGCGTTATTCACCTTTTGGATGAAAAGAAGGAAGATTTACATCTGACTGTCCAACAAGGATTACCGCCGGATGATGTAACTCAAGATGTTTCTATGCCCCTGGGTAGCGGACTAACGGGCTGGGTAATTAAACACGGCGAACCCCTGGTTGTGCCGGATTTAGCAATTGATCCACGGGTAACTCAAATGCCCGCTATAGGTCTCCAAACCTCCTACGTGGGTGTGCCAATCCGGGCCAGAGGGCTAATGTTAGGCGTACTCGGCGTCCTCAAAAAAAAGGACCAGCCCCCATTCAGTATGGACGAAGTGACCCTACTGACTTCTATTGCCGACCATGTGGGGGTGGTAGTAGAGAGCGCCCGGCTACGTCAATTGGCCCAACAAGCAGCAGTATTAGAAGAGCGAGGCCGGCTGGCCCGAGAACTTCATGACTCGGTCACTCAGTTACTATACAGCTCGGCTCTTTTTGCCAAAGTGGGACAAGAATCATACCGCGTTGGAGATTTAGATCAGGTAGCCGGCAGCTTAACCGAACTTGGTAAAATTGTTCAGCAAGCCCTAAAAGAAATGCGCCTGTTAGTATATGAACTACGGCCGCCTGCATTAGAACAAGACGGCCTGGTTGGCGCTTTGCAGCTTCGGCTTGATGCTGTTGAAGGCCGAGCCGGCGTTGAGGCTCGGTTGCTGATAGATAAAGAGGTCGAGCTATCAGAGCTAATAGAAGAAGGCTTTTACCGCATTGCTCAAGAAGCGTTAAATAACGCCTTAAAACATGCCTCGGCCACTTCAGTAACCGTGCGTATCTATGCCGACAACGGACAAGCCGAGTTAGAAGTAATTGACAATGGATTGGGCTTTGATACCAATGCCATAAACAATGTTGGCGGCCTGGGGTTGGTTAGTATGCAAGAACGAGCAGATAAAGTGGATGGTATATTAACCATTCTCTCGGCGCCGGGAGAAGGAACAAAAGTAAAAGTAAGCGTAAAAATACCCACAAATTCGCAAGAATTATTAAATCCAAAATCTAAAAATTAAAACCCAAAGGAGGGTTCAATGACTAAAGAAACAACTATTCGGGTTCTTATTGCCGACGACCATCCAGTTGTGCGACGTGGGTTGAGTTCACTGATAAGTATTACACCGGGCATGGAGTTAGTGGGCGAGGCAGCAGATGGGGTTGAAGCAATAGAAAAAACTCAAGCCCTTCAACCCGATGTTATCTTGCTGGATATGGTTATGCCCCGCAAAGACGGGCTGGCGGCCATCAGTGAGATTAAGCAACACAACCCCAACGCGCGTATCTTGGTTATCACCAGCTTTGCCGAGGATGACAAGGTTTTTCCGGCCATCCAAACCGGGGCGTTAGGTTACTTACTTAAAGACTCCCCCCCCGAAACATTGCTTCAAGCTATCCGCGACGTTTACCAGGGCGAATCTTCACTACACCCCACCATAGCCCGCAAGTTAATCCGAGAACTCAACCAGCCCCCAGACCTGCCGCCAACCGAAGAACCGCTAACCGAGCGAGAGGTGGAAGTGTTGCGGCTGGTAGCGCGAGGGTTATCAAACCAGGAAATTGGCAAACACCTGATTATTAGCACAGGAACAGTGCGCATCCACGTTAGCAATATCTTAAGCAAGCTGCATCTGGCTAATCGTACCCAGGCAACCCTGTATGCCCTACAAGAAGGTCTGGCCGACCTGGATTGAAGCCGCCCGATATATATCATTTGTCATAGTTAATCTATCATTTGAAATAGAAAGGCCACTTTTACAAGTGGTCTTTTTGTTATACCTAAAATCTACTTTTCCGTAGATGTGTAACACGCTGGAAAATGATATGATAAAAGTCGGCATCATAATAAAGAAAAGCTATAGAGGTTTTTAAAGACCTTAAAGCTTAATTTCTTCAACAAACTTCCAAACAACAAGAAAGGACTCTGGGAGCGATGATAAACAGCGACATATCGGCCTTAATTGTGGCCAGCCCGGGTCGAGGGAGAGATAGTTTGCGCGCCCTACTAAGGGCAATACCCAGATTAGAGATAATTGGTCAGGTAGATGATGCCCCATCGGCTTTAAAAATAGTCACCGACCACCATCCGGCTCTTATGTTGCTGGACACCAGTCTGCCCAATGATGAAGCCTGGAATGTATTGCAGCAGATTAAAGCTAAGTGGTCCCAAACTCAGTGCCTGGTTCTGGTTGATACTATTCGGCAACAGCAATTAGCCGAAGCTGCCAGCGCCGACGGCGTGTTGGTTAAAGGGTTCTCAATAGCCAGATTTCTGACAACCACAGAGAGGCTCCTTTCTTTACAATAAATATAGGCTGAAATCTGTGCATTGAAACAAAAGTTGTATTCTTAAGGAGGATTTATTTATATGATGCGGCAAGTTATGGTACTAGATGCAGATAAAAACCCATTGTTGCCATGCCATCCGGCAAAAGCCCGTAAATTGTTAAGACTTGGTAAAGCAACGGTCCATTCTCAGCAACCTTTCACCATTAAATTAAACTACACCGTTCAAGAACCGCAGAATCAGTCTATGAGTTTAAGACCTCATCCCATACAAAATTAACAGTTAAATGGCGCAGTATGAGCCAGACAAATCTATATTCGGGTTGTCGCCCGTGATTTGTACAACGGTTAAAACGCGGCTTTGAGTATTCATTAGGCAAGATTTACAGCGAACAAAGCAACAACCTCTTTAATAGATTTTTAAAATAAGCTATCAGGAAATAGCTAATGAATAATACAATAGCCGATTTCATTCACGTCAAACAGATTGATTCCTTCCAAAAACTTCGCCTCTTGCTTTTTCTTGAACAATACCCGGACACAATAGGTCCTATTCAGGAGCCTACCGCTCAGGTATACTTTGGCAGCACATCGCTGGTAGAAAAAACGATTATTGACCTGCAAAAGACAGGTCTGTTGGTTAGCGCTGACCATAACTGGCATTTATCTGATAAACCTGATATCAGGGCCGGGATTCAGCATTTAGCCAAGGTATTTGAAGACCCCCTGACCCGGAAAGATTTGTTGGAGCAGATTGGGCGTATGTCCTTTAATCGCCACCACAATAGACCTATAGGGCTGTGATAATTTGCACAGTTGAGTAGAAAAACAACCCAATATTCCCTCTTAATTAGAGTAAAATTAAAAGCCCCATCGCTATGATGGGGCTTCTGGCTTTGCGGCAAAGTTGCTTTTTTTACATTAAAAACCCGGTAATTTTCTAAAAATAATAAAATCCCAAACCCACTGCTCCGGGTCGGATGAATATGTCAAAGGAACAACCGGTGAGAGTCGGTCTCCTTGCTCGTTGGCTACGTAGATATTCCAGACTCCATCGCTAAAGGTTCCCGGCTCTAACTTTACATTTCCAAACTTAACGTAATCGCAATCCAGGCAGTTGTTAACGCTCCAATGCCAGTCACTAAGCCCGCTTTCAATATGCATTCCAGAGGGGGTATGGTCCCCAATAATCTTTAAACCACCAATGGGAACATTGTCGTAGGTGGTAATGGCAATATAAATAGTAATTACGTGGTAATTTGTTTTTTGAAACATCCGATTACCCTGCTCAGAAACCTCAAAGGGAAATTCCGGGGCGGGGGTAGGGGTTGGCGGAACCGGGGTTGCTGTTGGCCGCGGCGGAGGAGGCAAAGGGGTATTGGTTGGCAAGGGAGTTTCGGTTGGCAAGGGGGTAGGGGTGGGGGTAGGATTGCTGGGGGTTAGAGTAGGCACGGGCGTGGCTACTTCCGTTGCCGCTTTACCCGGCGCAGGCAACATAGACTCTCCCACTGACGCTACAGCCAGAGCCTCCGACACCGGACTATTGGGGTCCAGGGTGGGGGTAAAGGTGGGACGTAGAGTGGGCGCTGCCGCTCCACCTAAAGCCGGGTCCGTCTCTAAACTTGTAGACCTTAATTGCATATAGGCTGCAAACACAATAGAACCAAGCAAAAAAACCAGACCGATAAAGGAAAGAGTGGCAATTAAATCAACAGTGGCTTGAGACAACCCCAAAAAAGATGTTCTTTTATCTTTTTTGTTCTTGGGGGCGCGGGTCAATTTCTTAGGTGTCTTTGAGGCTTTAGGCAAAGGCATTGGTTGATGATTAACCTTCTGGCTTCGGCGCGTTACATCTGCCTGCAACATCCGGCGCAACTCGGCCTCAAGCTGATTAATCTCAACAATAATCTGGTAAGGGGTGTTAGTACCATAATAAGCCTGGTATTTTCTTAATGTTTCCAGGCGATATATCTTTTCTTGAAGCTGCTGGTCAAACGACATTTCACCCACCAAGTGTCCTCAAAAAGTTGACATAAATCCTCAGTCATTATCTTAGCACAAACAAAAATAAAAGCAACTTTTAAAAATAGCTCTAAAGAGATATATACTATATATGGGGTTTATTATTAAGGTAGATACAAGATATAGTGGAATGGTTTATATTTGCTTATATTTATGTAAATTCTACCACTTCCCGCTAATATATACAAACAGGCTAAAAAGTTTCGTGATAGCATTAAAAAAACAGAACGCTTTAACATTGACCAAGTATCTCGCTATATGTATACTTCCTGGGTCAAAATCATAACCAAGCCACTAATATCTTTTAACCCTCAACAATCTATGAACATCTTTTTAAATAATAGCTACGTTAACCTGGTCAGAGAAAACCGAGATTTTCGCTACCTTTGGTTTAGCCAAATCATCAGCTTAATGGGCGACTGGTTTAACCTGATTGCCTCGGCAACCCTGGTGGCTAATCTATCCAGTTCCGGGCTGGCTATTGGCGGGCTTTTTCTGGCTCGACTCTTGCCTCCGTTTTTACTTGGTCCTGTTGTCGGCGTGGTAGCCGACCGTTTTGACCGGCGCAAAATATTAATCATTAGTGATGTATTGCGCTCTGTTGTTGTACTCAACTTTCTGTTTATTAAAAATGAACAAGATGTTTGGGTGGGGGGCAACGCTGCCCATTATCCTGGTCGGCATTTTTATGAGAACATTGGGCACGGGTACAACTTGGGTTTATTCCTCATCACTTTTGCAAATGCGTGTGCCTCATCATCTCTTGGGGCGTGTCTTTGCTTTTGAGTTGGCAATGGTGATGTTAGCCCAATCGGTCTCAACCCTGTGGGCGGGCTGGGCGCAAGATATTCTGGCCTGGGGACCACACAGAATTTCT
>JAJRVO010000613.1 GCA_024277275.1 Chloroflexota bacterium | reverse complement strand
TTTTGCGGCATAATACTGGAACCGGTGGCATAGGCGTCGTCAATCTCCACAAAGCTAAACTCTCGGCTGCTGTAGATAATCAAATCTTCGGCCAAACGGCTTAGATGGACCTGCAAAATAGAGGCCCAACTGAGAAACTCCGCAATGTAATCACGGTCGCTCACGGCGTCCATGCTGTTGGTAGAGACGGCGGCAAAGCCTAGCTCATTTGCTAAAAATTGGCGGTCGATATCAAACGGATTGCCCGACATAGCCCCACTGCCCAACGGCAACACGTCCACTCGCCGGGTCAAATCATCCAGTCGCTCTTTGTCGCGCTGAAACATCCAGCCGTAACTTAGCAGCCAGTGAGAAAAACGAACCGGCTGGGCCTGCTGCAAGTGGGTGTAGCCGGGCATAATCACATCAAGATGCTCCTCTGCTTTGGCGATGATTTCGCTTTGCAAGGTATTGAGATGCCTATGCAACCGGACAATTTCTCGCTTTAACCAGAGACGGGTGTCGGTTGCCACCTGGTCGTTGCGAGAGCGGCCGGTGTGGAGCTTACCGGCCAAATCACCAATTAACTCTCACAACCGGCGCTCAACCGCAGTGTGAATGTCCTCGTCGCCGGCTTTTAACTCAAAGCGTTCCTGGGTAAATTCGGCCCGGATTTTATTGAGACCGTTTTGTAAAGTTTTGGTTTCTTCCGCTGTAACCACGCCGGCCCGGGCCAGCGATTTGGCATAGGCCAGGCTGCCGTCCAGGTCTGCTTCCCACAAGCGCACGTCAAAGTAAATGCTGTCTTGAAATTGGCGCATAAGCGCGTCGGTTTCGCCGCTAAAGCGACCGCCCCAGAGTTGAGTCATAAACTTTAATCCCGCTTAAACTTGCTATAATCCGGCTCTTCATGCCGCCCGCGCCGGACGCCTTCTATATTCAACATCGCTTGCACTTTCATCGGCAGGCCAAAGAGCTTAATGAAGCCTTCGGCGTCCTGCTGGTTGTAAACATCTTCCTCGCCAAAGGTGGCAAAATCTTCTCGATACAGGCTATGGGGCGACTTGCGTCCAACCAGAATAATATTGCCTTTGTATAATTTTAAGCGAACCGTGCCGGTCATATTTTGTTCCGTGACATCCACAAATGCATCCAGGGCATTGCGGAGGGGAGTGAACCACTGGCCGTTGTAAACCAACTCGGCATATTTGTGAGCTACCAGTTCTTTATAATGAAGGACTGCTTTATCCAGGCAAAGCTGTTCAAGAGCCTGATGCGCTTCCACTAAAATAGCGCCGCCGGGCGTCTCGTACACGCCGTGGCTTTTCATGCCGACCAGCCGGTTTTCTACAATGTCAATCCGGCCCACGCCGTGCCGCCCGCCAATTTCATTGAGGGCGTTTATCAAGCTGATAGGTCCCTTGGCCACGCCATTGATTTTTTTGGGAATCCCCTCTTGAAAATCAATTTCAACGTACTCCGGCTTATCCGGCGCATCCTGCGGGTCGACGCTCAGTTGGAACATAGCCCGTTCCGGCTCCATCCACGGGTCTTCTAAAATACCTCCTTCGTGGCTAAGATGCCAGATGTTGCGGTCTCGGCTGTAGATTGATTTTTCGGTGGCAGACACCGGCACATTGAATTCAGCCGCATAATCCAGCGCATCCTCACGCGAGCGAATATCCCACTCTCGCCAGGGAGCGATAACCTGTAGTTTTGGGTTGAGAGCCTGGTAGGTTAATTCAAAGCGAACCTGATCGTTACCCTTACCCGTAGCGCCGTGAGAGACGGCGTCCGCCCCTTCAATTTCGGCAATTTCAACCTGACGGCGGGCAATGATTGGGCGGGCAAAACTGGTCCCCAATAGATATTTGCGTTCATAAACAGCCCCGGCTCGCAGGGTGGGAAAGATGTAATTGGCAATAAATTCTTCACGTAAATCTTCAACGTAACATTTGCTGGCTCCAGAGGCCAGCGCTTTCTCCTCCAGGCCATCCAATTCATCTTCTTGTCCCAGGTTGGCGCACATACAAATTACGTCGCACCCATAATTGTTTTTTAACCAGGGAACAATGACGCTGGTATCCAAACCGCCAGAATAGGCCAGCACTACCTTTTTTACTTTGGGACTGCCTTTTACTTTGGGTAGCCCTACCTGCTTTTGTTCTTTCTTTTTTTCTGACATTTTTTCTCCGTTAAAAATATAAAACTCAATTATGTTCTTCGACGAATATCATCGAGCTTACGGACGAGTACGGCTGCCGCACTGGTCAGGCTCAACAGCTCTGAACCTGTCAGAGCGTCCGGCTCCTCATCCTCTTCCAAATTGGCCGGGGCGGTCATTAGCAAATAAGCTGCGCCTGCGCCTAAAATAGCGCCAATTAACGCCCCAATAACTAAACCGCGTTGCTTTGTTGAGTCGTTATCCATAAAATCTCTCCAAATTAAAGTGTCTATAATTACCAGCGTTGCTAACTACCAAATTGTGAGGCTGAGGCTAAGGCTGAGGCTGAGGGTTCATAAAAATACAAAATCCCGCAGCCTTATGAAACTGGTAATTAGTAATTGGCAAATAGCGCTTGAATTACCAATTACTAATTACTATTTACCCGCTTTCAATTTTTTTGCGCGGGAAGTTATTCTTTTTCAAGTCCTAAGAGTTTTTACCTTCACCTTAGCCTTCGCAGAGCGTCCCTCAACTGCCGCGTATCAATCAACAACAACCCAAGCGCCACAGCGGCAATTAAGGACAGGCTAACATCTGAGAAACCGCGATGCCGAACAAGGGTAGTGGGTTGAATAACCCCGTTCTGATAAATTCCGCGCACGCTCACCCATTCTCCCTGAGTAAAGGAGGATGATGTTTGCATAACAAAGGGCATATCAAACTCTTCGATGGTTGGCGGTTGCGCGGCAATGACCTCGCTAAAGCAGAGTTCAACGCTTTGTCCCTCAAAGGCCGCTGGATTAGCCGCAAAACCCAGATAATAGGCGTTTTGCCGGATCATCCATTGGCGGAAAAAGAGCGGGAAGACCAGGGCTATAACCAGCAATGCCGCCGCGCCCAGCAGTCGCCGCCGGGTAAGGCAAAGGGTTAGGGGCTGCCACCGGTCTCCCCGGCCAAGAGCGCTGCTTAAAGCAACGCCAATACCAAGAATCGAGATAACCAGAAGCACAGTTGCAAAAGAGCCTTCGCTGTTACAGCCGCTAATAGGTTTTCCAAAATAAAAAGGGTAAAAGGTTGTGCTGCCACAACCAACAAGGCCCTCCAGGTCATCCAGCAAAAAATGGAAAGCGGCCCCGACCATCATTGAACCAAAAGCCTTGCCGCTACTTCTTCCCGCTACAGGAAACAATAAAGCCAGCGCCCCGCCCAACAACCCCACCACCACCAAACTGTGGAAAGGAATTAAATAAGTAAATGTAGACACTGCGGGCCAATCCAAAATATCGACCAGTATAACCGCAAAACGAGTAGCGTCCGGCAACAACGCCCCCAGCAACAAGCGTCGCATATCAACCAAACGGGTTAATCCTGGATTGAAGCCGCCGGCAGCGCGGCCGGCAATATAAGTTGTTCCAAGATGAGTAACCCAGTCCGGCAAAGTTTATTCCATAGTTTCACTAAAAGTTGCAAAGTTACAGGGTTACAGGGTTGCAAAAAATGATGTGGCGTCACCCTGCAACCTTGCAACCTTGCAACTTTGTGTCAGTTAACAAATTCCATTGGTTGTGAATAAAGACACTCTTAAATGCGACTGGATTATAGTACACATTGAGCAAAATGAGAAGTATGGCGTTTGCACAAATTTTAAGTTACCTTAAGTTTTCTTGACATAAATAAAGCGGGCAAGTTAGGTAAATTACCCTCTTTATTTTAACTTGTCCAAGTCAAAGACCGTTGTAAAGATTATCGAACCGTGATATACTTTTGTTGGATGTAATAGTTGTTCTTTGAAAAAGAGTTTTGCGCGAGACTGAATAAAATAGTACAATGTTAAATGTTAATTGTAGGAGGGTTTGCATTTATGGCTAACATTCTTTATGCAGAAGATGACCGCGATTGCCGTGAACTTTTTGCTTTTGCGCTTCGGTTAAGTGATCATAAGGTCCACGAAGCTATAAATGGCGCTCAAGCGGTACAAATTGTACGCGAGGAATCCATTGACCTGGTTCTTTTGGACGCCCGGATGCCGATGGTAACAGGCTATGATGCAGCCCGTATTATTGCCAAAGAAAATCCCGATGTCCCTGTCATGTTTCTCAGCGCCAGAGGGATGCGGAGAGAAGTGTCTCTGGCATTTGAGTGCGGCCCAATGGTAGTAGATTATCTCATTAAGCCTATCCCGCCCGACCAACTGGTAGACCGTGTCGAAAGAATGATTGAAAGTTGTCGCATCAGGGGCTTGGCATCCGTTAGAGAAGAAAATATGGCCAGGGAGTTGGTCGCTGAGTGGTAAGGACGGCACAGCATATTGAGCAACATTCGCGCAGCTCTGGAGCTTGCTCTTGGTATTTTACCGGAGGAAGACCTCAATGTTTTAACAAATACCGTTGTTACAAGCACTCGTAAAGCAAATTCTATTATCTGCCGCGAGGGTGCATTAGAACACGTTTTTTATATCATTCAAGACGGCAAAGTCGCCTTTACCAAAAAAATGGACACGGGAGAGCAGTTTCTGGGTCTTAAGGGTAAAGGTGAGTTTTTTGGCGAGTTGGGCGTGCTTGACCGCGCGCCCAGAGCAGCCACCGTACACGCTATATCAGATTGCAAATTAATTGAAATCCACGAAGACACGCTGGATACCATCCTCACTCGCAACCCCTCCGTAGCCAGGGCCATTATGCGGGGCATTACCCGCAGTATGCGGGACACCGACCAAATTACCATTGCCGAGTTACAACTTAAAAACGAGGAACTGGCTAAAACCCTTGACAACCTGCGCGCCGCACAGGCCGAGTTGCTGCGTAGAGAACGACTAAAACGCGATCTTGAAATTGCCGCACAGGTTCACAAAAGCGTTCTCCCCACCACCTTTCCCAATGTCCCAAATTTTGAGTTTGCAGCGCTGGCCCGCCCGGCCCGTGAAATTGGCGGAGACCTCTACGATGTTATCCCTGTAGATGATGAAAACGTTGGCATTGTTATGGCCGACGCATCAGGCAAGAGCGTGCAGGCGGCCATTTATATGGCCATTGTGCGCGCCTTATTCTTAAGTCAAGCCCAGGCCAATCTTTCTACCACCGAGATTGCCCACTCCGTTCATGAACTCTTGATGAAGGTGTCCACCGCCGAAATGTTTGTGACCGTTTTTTATGCCAACCTAAATCATGAAACCCGCCAAATGAAATACGTTAGGGGCGGGCATGACCGGCCTATTTATTACCACGCCGCCACCGGGCAAATCCATTTGCTCGACATACCGGGCCGCTTTTTGGGATTGCTGCCTGGCTTGATTGTTGAAGAAGATAGCCTGACCTTTGAAACCGGGGATGTACTGGTTTGCTACAGCGATGGCGCAACAGACGCCGTCCGTCCGGGCGATAACGAAATGTACGGCCTGGAGCAACTGCAAGCCATAGTCGCCAAAAACGGCCGCCGTTCGGCCCAGGAATTGGCCGACATCATTGTCAACGACATCGACAAGTTTAGAGACGGTGAAGACCAACCAGACGACCTGACGCTGTTGGTCACAAAAGCCATTTGAAGGTTAGTTCACAAATCAAAGTACAAATAGTTTATAGGGTTTTATGAGTTCAGGGGGTTTGGTGAGTTAAATAGCCGTCAATGGAGCCGCAACAACAAAATCCTCTGTTCTGTGTGAGCTGCTAACTCACTAAACTCACCAAACTCAAAACTCTATAAACTTTAACGGGGTTATACAAGCATGACAGACTGGCACGATCAGAAAACTCGCCAAACGCGCCGCCCGCGACGGTTGGAAGAAGTTCGCTCAACAGAAATAGGGTTGCCTATAGCCTGGATATTGATTGGCTCATTATCCGGTCTAATTATTATTGGGCTGGTGGGGTTAGGTATTGTCAACATAATACGCAAGCAATCTAATGTTATTCCTACCCCCTCAGTTATTCCCGGCTTGGCCCCTACCCAACCTGTTGACGAGTCGGCCCCCGGCAAGGCCACGCCAACCATCCCGCCGGTTGTAACCCTGGAACCCACCCTAACGCCGTCGCCAACCGCAACCCCTTTACCCACCGTGCCCGTAGCTCTTGAACCAGGGGGATACGCCAAAATAGTCGGCACAGGCGATGCCGGTTTAAGTATGCGAGCCGGTCCCGGCACCAACAACGCCCGGTTAACTGTAGTCGCCGAAGATAGCGTTGTCCTCATTTTAGACGGCCCCAGAGCCGATGAAAACCTGCAAGAATTTGTGTGGTGGTTCATCCGCGATGAAAATGACAACGAAGGTTGGACAGTGCAAGAATTTTTAGAACCAGCCCTGCCGCCGGAGGCACAATAAGAAAATCTACACAGAACAGTTGATAATTGTCAATTTTAAATTATAATGGGCGTCATTTTTGTGGATGATGCCTTTTATTTTAGGAGCAAAAATGTCCAGCGTTGAAACAAGGTTGGCCGAGCTAAGAAAAGAAATTAACTTCCATCTTTACCGCTACCACACCCTTGACGACCCGATTATCAGCGACGCCGAATACGACCGGCTGATAAATGAGTTACGCCGCCTTGAAGAAAAACACCCGGAACTCATCACCCCCGATTCCCCCACGCAACGCGTAGGCGCGGAACCGCTGGAAGGCTTTGAAAAAGTCACCCACCCTATCCCCATGACCAGCCTGGGCAACGCCTTTGACGATGACGACATGCATAACTGGCTGGCCAGAATAGAACGCTTGCTGCCTGAAGATATTACCGTGGCCGACCTGGAATTTGTTGTAGAACCAAAAATTGATGGGTTGGCGGTGGCCCTGACCTATGAAAACGGGCTACTGGTTCAAGGCGCAACCCGGGGCAATGGCGTTGAGGGAGAAAACGTAACGGCCAACGTACGCACCATCAAAAACATTCCGCTTCGCATCCCAACCGCATCTAACGGCCCGCCCCCGCCGGCCCGCATAGAAGTGCGCGGCGAAGTTTACATGCCCATTGCCGATTTTAATAAATTCAACCAGGAGCAGATTGCCAAAGGCGAAAAAATTTATGCCAACCCCCGCAACTTTGCCGCCGGGTCGTTGCGCCAACTAGATAGCAAAATCACGGCCCAACGCCCGCTGGCCTTTTTTAGCTACGCTATTGGTTACGTAGAAGGGGCCGCAATCCACACCCAAAAAGAGGCGCTGGATTACCTGAACGGGCTGGGCTTCTCCGTTAATCCCGACACGTTGCATACCGGCCAATTTGTAGAAGCCATCAACTTCATCCACGCCTGGATGGAACGTCGAGACAACCTGCCTTACGATGCAGATGGGGCGGTGCTAAAAATTAACGGCTTTGCCTTGCAAGAACATCTGGGTGTGGTGGGCAATGCGCCTCGGTGGGCCATAGCCTATAAATTCCCCGCCCGCGAGGCGACCACCAAAGTGCTAAAAATACAGGGCAACGTGGGGCGCACCGGCCAGATTACCCCCTACGCCAACCTGGAGCCGGTCAACATTGGCGGCGTGACGGTAAGCCAGGCCACGCTGCACAACTATGACGACCTGGCTAAAAAAGATATTCGCCAGGGCGACACGGTGGTGGTGAAACGGGCCGGCGACGTTATCCCCCAGGTGATCAAGCCTATTCTCGACCTGCGTCCCCCCGACTCGCAGCCGCACCAACCGCCCGCGCGTTGCCCGGTATGTCATGAACCCACCGCTCACCTGGGCGATGATGTGGCGCTGTTTTGTATTAACGCTGCCTGCCCGGCCCAACTGGTACGACAAATAGAGTATTTTGTCTCGCGCGGGGCAATGGACATTGAGGGATTTGGCATAAAAATTGGGGACCGGTTAGCCGGCGAAGAACTGATTAAGGACATTGCCGACATCTACTTTTTAACCCGCGAGCAGTTACTGGCCCTGGAAGGCTTTGCCGACAAAAAGGTCGATAATCTGTTGGATGCCATTGAAGCCAGTAAAAAGCAGCCCTTTCAACGATTTCTAATTGGCTTGGGGATTCGCTACGTGGGCAGCGCGGTAGCCGGGTTGGTGGCAGATGCTTTTCCTTCAATAGACCGTCTCATAAAAGCCGGTCAGGAAGAGTTGGAAGCTATTGAAGGGGTCGGCCCGCGCATTGCCGAGTCAATTGTGGAGTGGTTCAGCCGTCCGGCCAACCAAACGCTCATTGAGAAATTTCGCCGGACGGGAGTTACGTTGGAAGCAGCCGGCCCGCCGGTAGATGTCGACAAAGCGCAAACATTAACCGGATTGACTTTTGTAATTACCGGCACGCTGCCAACCTGGAGTCGAGAAGAAGCCAAAGCCTTTATTCAACAACACGGGGGCAAAGTAACCGGCAGCGTTTCAAAAAAAACCGATTACCTGGTGGCCGGTGAAAAGGCCGGCAGCAAATTAAGCAAAGCTCAAGCGTTGGGCGTCCTTGTTTTGGACGAGAACGGTTTAAGAGAGTTAGCAAGCGGCGGCTAAAAACTGGCAATATTTGCTTTGTTTCCAGGCTGGGGGTTGAGCGCCAAAGATATCGTAACTTATCGGTATTTGAAGTGTTGAATTAAAAGCGAAAACTGCAAATTTGCCTGATTTATTAAGATGTATAAAATTTTGTCGGTACACAACATAAATCAGGTCCGAGAGGAGAAGAAATGTCTCGCGTAGTTATCACCGGTTTAGGTGCAATCACTCCCATTGGTAATGATGTAAAAACCTTTTGGGAAAATATGAAGGCGGGTACGTCCGGAGGCGCCCCAATTACACTTTTTGACGCATCAAGTTACGATATTCAAATTGCTTGCGAAGTTAAGGGTTTTAACCCCCGCGATTGGATGGACAGAAAAGTCGCCAGGCGTTTATCGCGCTCTATCCAATTTTCTATCGCTGCAACCCGGCAGGCTTTGGCCGACGCCAACCTGGAAATAACGCCGGAAAACGCTCCCCGCATAGGGATAGTGTGCAACAGCGGCGGCGGCGGCGTAAGCGGTATGGAAGACGCCACCCATAAATTAATTAAGAGCGGTTCTCGCGGGGTCTCGCCCTTTTTAATTACCAACATCATGCTCAATGCCGTGTCTTCTCTGGTTTCCATTGAGTTAGGCACAATGGGGCCGCTCAATAGCTCGGCTTTGGCCTGCGCCAGCGGAAACTACGCGGTGCTGGACGCCTACCACATGATAAAACGAGGCGAAGCGGACGCCATAATTGCCGGGGGAACAGAAGCGGCTATCTCTCCGGTTATCTTTGCCTCCTTTAGCCGGATGGGAGCGCTTTCTGCCAGAAATGATAATCCCGACTCGGCCAGCCGTCCTTTTGATAAAGAGCGTGACGGTTTTGTATTTGGCGAAGGGGCGGTAAATTTCATTTTAGAAAGCGAAGAACATGCCAAAGGGCGTGGCGCTAAAATTTACGGCGAGGTTATGGGCGGGCGGCTTACTTCTGACGGGTATCACGTTACCGCCCCAAAACCCGACGCCAGCGGAGTTATAGCAGCCCTTAAAGGCGCGGTAGAATCCAGCGGCAAGACCATAGAAGATGTCGATACAATTTTTGCGCATGCTACCAGTACCCCTTTAGGCGATATTGCCGAAACATTGGGCATAAAAAAGGTCTTTGGCGAGCGAGCCTATCAAATTCCAATCTCGGCTACTAAATCACAAGTGGGGCATATGCTTGGCGCTGCCGGAGCGGTATCGGCATTGGCGGCGGTTAAAGCCATTGAAGAAGGCATTGTGCCGCCTACTATCAACTACAACACGCCAGACCCGGAATGTGATCTTGATTATGTCCCTAACAATGCCAGGGAGCACAAGACCGATTTTGCGTTAATTGATGCTTTTGGTTTTGGGGGCCACAACGTTGTTTTGGCCATTGGCAGATATGATGAGAATGGGGCCGGTTAAACTCGGCCTACAGAACCGTGAGAAAAAAAAACGCGAGTTGCTAACATATGTTAGCAACTCGCGTTTTGCGCTATCAGATATTCAAATTTTTAGACTGGTTTATTCTAAAAAATCACGCAAGCGCCGGCTGCGACGCGGATGGCGTAACTTACTCAGCGCCTTAGCTTCTATCTGGCGAATCCGCTCGCGGGTGACGCCAAATTTTTGCCCCACTTCTTCTAACGTGTAAGCTCGTCCATCTTGCAAACCAAACCGCAACTGCAAGACTCGATGCTCACGCGCGGTAAGGGAGGTCAGCACATCATCCATCCGTTCAGATAACATCTGGTAAATGGCCGTGTCATCAGGGGGGGGGGTGTTGTCGTCTTCAATAAAATCGCCAAGCGTGCTGTCCATATCCTCGCCCACTTCCATTTCTAAGGACAGGGGATATTGAGAGGCCCGACGAATGCGCTCTAAAAGCCGCAGGCTAACGCCCATCTCTTCTGCAATTTCTTCTTCGGTGGGAGTATGCCCATTCTTTTGCACCAACTCCCGCGAAACGCGAGAAAGTTGGGTAATGCGCTCGCCCATATGCACAGGAACCCTAATGGTTCGGCCCTGGTCCGACAAGGCGCGGCTTACGGCCTGACGAATCCACCAGGTGGCGTAAGTGCTAAACTTAAAACCACGTTGATACTCAAACTTTTCAACCGCTTTTATCAGGCCAATATTTCCCTCTTGGATTAAATCCATAAAGGAGACCCCGTGCCCAACATATTTTTTGGCAATACTGACCACCAACCTAAAATTGGCCTCAATCAGTTGACATCGAGCATCTTTACCACACGCCACATCTTCTCTTAAACGTTCATATAGTTGCGGGTTAGAGTGGGCTACCCCATTTTGGGATATTCGAGCCGCAGACGCCTCACCATGTTCAATGGCTTTGGCTAACTTTACCTCTTCCTCACCGCTTAACAGAGGAATACGGCTAATCTCTTTGAGGTACAAGGCCACCGAGTCATCAACATTAAAATCTGAGCCAACTCCCTCATTTGCAGACCATAAATGCTCATCCTTTTTTTCTTTGGATTTTTCATCTGCTGTTTCATAGGGATGGGCATTATCTTCATCAAACGAAAGAGACCAGGTTTCTAACTGTTCAGGATCATGCTTTAATTGAGTAAGCGTATCCTGAGTTTGAGTTAAAACTTCTTTTCTCCGACTCGGAACAATAAAATGGTTTTGCCCTGGTGTTTCCACCGGAGTATGATTTGCAAGCATAGTACGCTCTCCTCTCCTTTATTGAAGGAAAAAGCTAACAAATCTTTTAGCAAAGTTACCGGGCAGTGATAATCAGTAACAAATCAATTGCCCAGTATCAACTCCCGACGAGGAACTACGGCTTGTAGCGCTAATTTTTGCGGCGCTTTGATTGATTCAAGATATGGAGTTTTTAAGGCTAAATTTTGCAGCGAGGTATATTATTTAATTTATGTCAAGTTACAAAATATAATATGTCAAGTAGTATAGCATACTTTATGTCACCATGCAATAGGTTTTTTAAAAAGTTAAGGTTTTTTTTGAAATCATGTAGGTATTGCACTTTGTTCCCGCCAATGGTATAATTTTTTGGTAACAAATACGACTCGCTATAAGATTAATTTAAAACTTAAGAGGTTCTAAGTTTTTTCCAAGACTTCGCTTGGAAAACAAAGTGGCAAGGTTGCAGGGTAGCAGATTCGGTAATTTGCAACCTTGATCGATAATTTTTTGTCGATGTAAAAACCTAAGTCGCTATAAAACAAACCTGATTATTCAATTAGCAAAAAGAGTCGCCCAAAAGCTTCTGTATCTACTGGTGACGATTTTATGGAAAACTTAAAAGTACTCGTTATAGACGATGACCCAATGACCTGCAACCTGCTGGAAACAATTTTGCAAATGGAAAACTACCAAACGGTATCCGTTAACCACATTGACGATGATGGCATCATACCGATATTAGACCGCGAATACCCTGATTTGCTCATTTTAGATTTTCATTTGGGAGCGCAAGAAACCCTGGCGCACACAATTGCTATTAGAGCCAGTGAAACATGGCAAAATTTACCAATTCTTATGACTTCTGCCATTGACCGTAGTCAAGATTGTTTGGAAGCCGGGGCCAACGATTTCATTTTAAAACCGTTCAATTGGCAAGAAATGACCAAACGTATCAACGG
>JAJRVO010000612.1 GCA_024277275.1 Chloroflexota bacterium | reverse complement strand
CTGTAGGTCTTTTTATCTTACCCCCTTCGAGGTGTTTAAGCAATTTTAGCCATATTCGGGACGATGCCCAACTTGAAAATTAAAATCTTCGCAGTAATTTTGGGCTTCTTGAGTGTAAAAATCATTTCTACTATTGAAATATCCTGGCTTGGCAATATTGACGGCCATTATAAAAATCTTTTTTAGCGGACGGCCTTGTTCAGCGGTTTCATTCTGACGATAGATGACCCAATAATATTTATTTTTCCAATCGTACCAAATTTTTCCATTTGGATTAGGCTTCCAATCATTGTTGGGATATTCCATATCATACTGAGTAATTGCCTTTTCAACATGTTCCTTTTTTAAAAAAGGTAACCAACTATCTTCATTTGTGTTCATAGTACCCTCAACTGTTTTGTGTAATTTCAAGCCGCCTTCTATGTTGTCGCTTTTGTCAAGTTCTTGGTGTCTAGGCAAACGGGTAGGATCGGCCCTTGCGGGTCTGTTGCCTAACACTATGAGATTGGCAATAGGCGAGAACTCTTTGACAACTCCAAACCAATCTTTCAGCCTCCGATATACTGGCGGCGGTTGAGGCGTTGGGTAACTATGCCCTCAACTACCTTCTATCCGTGCTGGCTCACGGCAGTGGCCAGACACCAAATGCTGCATCCGCCCAGGGCTAGTGCTAAACAGCTCCCTGGTGAGCGGCCCCATCTAACGCGCGGTTCCCAAAGGCAACCCGGCGGCTTAACGGGCAGGCTCACACCAGGAGGAGGTTTGAGTAAGATTGCTGGTCAGGTCCTCGACTATGACTAAAGCTAGGCCGTTTTCAGTTGAGCGCCAGGCGGGATTTCACCATAGTCCAGATAGCGCCACAAGGCAATCAACAACTTGCGGGCCAAAGCCACAATGCCGATTTTGCGCAGCCGTTTGCTGCCCTGGCCAAAGCGTTTCTGATACCACAAGGTCAATTCACTTTCCGGTTGATGTCGCAGCCAACCCCAGGCAATCTCGATGGCCATACTGCGGACCGGACTGTTGCCTGATTTGTCGATACCTTGTTCCCGACTTTGCCCGCTGCTTTGATAGGGGGTCGGGGTCAAGCCAGCCAGTCCCCCCACCTGCCGGCGGGTGCGAAAGTTCCGCCAACTGAAAAACTCCATCACGAACAGCCAGGAACTGTTCTCTCCAATGCCCCGCAGTTGCAGCAGTTGGCGGACTTGCTCCACATTCGGCTCGGTGGAGGTGCGCAGCAACTCTCGCCGCTCCGCCTCTAGCTCCTGCACCTGCTCTGCCACAAACTGATAACCGGCATACTCCCGTTCCAGTCGTGACCGTAATCCCGGTGGCAAAGGTCGCCCATCCCACCGGCGCACCCTCTCCAACCTTTCCAGAAAATCTGTCTTGACCGGCAAGCGCACTCCCTGTCCCACCAACAGCCCTTTGATCCGATTGACATGGCGGGTTCGGTCCGACTTGAAGGTACTCAATTGTCGATGCAGATGCCGACTGTCTTCCGCTTCAATGCTCGGAATGTGAACCACACTCCACACCTTCTGTTCCCCGCTATCATAGCGGAGCAGCATCGTCAGCAACTTCTTCACGTCCAACTTGTCCGTCTTGGCCCGTTTGGCTCGCCGGTTGACCTCGATACTGGCTGAGTCCACCACCAGGTTCTCCACCGCTTGGCTGTCCAGATGTCGGTGCAGCCAGAACCCATCCCGGCCTGCTTCGTAACAACTCAATACCCGGACCTCTTGCGGTAAGCCAAACCGTTTCTTGGCTCGTTCTATCTCCCGCTCCAGCCCGATCAGGTCGCCCGCCTTGATCTTGCGCCGCCGGGGAGCCTGTCCCAGGCCAATGGTGAAACCCAACATCCAATCTGTGTTCCCCAGCTCGAAAGCCAGATACAACGTTGGTTCCAAAGGACCGTAATTTGGAGTATTGTTTGTTTCGCTCATGGTAATTTTCTCCTTTCTAAGTTAATTGAACTTATTTTAGAGCTTACCAAAAGCGACTTCGTTTTTCAACCCTCCCCATAGTATCTAACGGCCAAAATTTAGCCGATTGCGGGCCAGTGAAACCAACCTCAAAGCCAAAGTGACTCCACAAGCGCAACCAACTTCAATAAACGGAAGGGTAGCAATTCGGCTACAATTTTATTGTTGGGCGGCACCACGGGGGTAGATAGGATGCTTCTTTTTGTTGATCAAGAGTGTTGCGTTTAACCTTTATTCGTTTGTTGACCAGTTCGTCGTCGTTGTAGCCAGCGATCAAAGGAAGCCCGGCTCTCTGACGACTTTTTCCCTAACAATACACCTTCAACCCCAACATCTTCATCTAAATCAGGCCAGTGGATACCATATCCCGCCCCACTAATTTGAAAGTTAGTTCGTTCTGCTGGAGTGCCATAGGCTAAACGAGGATACCAGCCAATAGGAATGGCAATGGTACGACCATCTTCCAAATCAACCGAGAGCGTATCGTCGGTAACAGTCACATTAATTATTCTAATTAGGGTTAGCGTTGCAGAAGGCATCCCATTCATTTCTTAACAACTCCAAATTCTCGCGCATAATTCGTTCAATATTTCGTAATTCTTTTCGCTTAAAGCCATAGTTGGTGGCCAAGGACACATCAGGGTCAAGCCAGAATTTGGCACTCATTCTATCTCGGTCAACGTGCATATGGCGTGGTTCACCACAATCATAGGAATAGAAATAGAAACGATAAGGCCCAATCCTTAATGTTGTTGGCATCTTTTTTACACTTCTGGAATAGTGAAGAGCGTTTTACAGCATCTATTACAAACTCAAATCCTTCAAAACAAATCAATCAATCTGAGCTTATCATCATTTTAGTTACTTTGCAAGAATTTATTTCTACGACTGGCACTCGGACTGGGAAATTATTTGAAATCCCAACTCCTCAAGTACCATGTTGGCATTACCGGGCTTTCCGCCACCGTAGAAATAATCAT